>CAZEVL010000001.1:0-47958 GCA_964515795.1 uncultured Clostridia bacterium
CAATACTTTCGGTTTTCTGAGCAACGCTCTCGCAATGCAAAGACGTTGCTTTTGACCGCCGGAAACGTTCGTACCGCCCTGCTCGATATACGTATCGTACCCGTCGGGGAACGCGGAAACAAATTCGTCCGCCTGCGCCAATTTACAAACGCGGACAAGCTCTTCGTCCGTGGCGTTCTCGTCGCCCCAACGCAAATTTTCTTTAATCGTACCGGAGAACAGAACGTTTTTCTGCAACACGACCGCGACCTCTCGTCTTAACACGTCCAAATCGTAATCCTTGACGTTGACGCCGCCGACGTATACGTTTCCTTCCGTTGCGTCGTATAAACGGGGCAACATCTGCACGAGCGACGTTTTCGACGAACCCGTTCCGCCCAAAATACCCACCGTTTCGCCCGAACGAATCTCCAAATCGATATCGGATAACGCGAATTTATTCGCTTCGGCGGAATATTTGAAGCTTACGTGGTCGAAACGAATCGACCCGTCTTTTACTTCCTTCACGCCGTTTTCCGGGCTGGTCAAGTCGGATTCTTGCGTCAACACTTCGCCGATACGACGAGCGGACTCCAACGACATCGACAACATAACGAAAATCATCGAGAACATCATAAGGCAGGACAACATCTGCACGCCGTAAGAAATCAGCGCAGAAAGTTCCCCTTTGCCGAATCCGTTAAATGCCGCCCACTCCCAGCCTTTGGCTCCGATGATGGCGTACGCCGCAAACGCAGAAATCAAAATCGACGCGAAATTGATAAAGAAATTCATAATCGGCGTGTTCAAAGCCAAAACTTTCTCCGCTTTCGTAAAGTCTTTTCTGACTTCTTTTGCCGCTTTATCGAATTTTTCCGTTTCAAAATCTTCTCTCACGAAAGATTTTACCACACGAATGCCCGATACGTTTTCCTGCACGGAATTGTTCAATGCGTCGTACTTCTTGAATATACGTTGGAAGAACGGCATAACGAAACGCATCAACGCCAACAAAATCACCGCGAGGAACGGAACGATCGCCAAGAATATCCAAGCGAGTTTCGGATTGATCGTGAAGCTCATAATAATCGCAAACAAGAACTGCAACGGAACTCGAATGACGATACGCAAACACATTTGATAGGATTGTTGCACGTTTGTAACGTCCGTCGTCAATCTCGTCACCAACGAAGACGAAGAGAATTTATCCACGTTCGCAAACGAAAACTTCTGCACTTTGTAGAACAAATCGTGACGAAGATTGCGCGCAAAACCGCAACTTGCCGTAGCGGCGAATTTCCCTGCGAGCGCGCCGCTGAGCAACGAGCATATCGCAAGTCCCAACAAAATCGCGCCGTACTTCAAAATGGTCTGCATCATCACCGAGTTTTCGAGCGAACCGACTTCCTGCGGATCGATCGCGCTGATGAGCTGCGCCATAAAGAACGGCAACAAGCATTCGCAAAACGCTTCCAACGCCATAAATATCGGCGTAATCAAGGAAGGCTTTTTGAATTCTCTTACGCTTTTTAGCAACGGTCGCACCGTTCCGCCAAGCGTAACCTTTTCCTTTTTCGACATTTCTCTATTACCTCTATATTAAAAATTATACTTCATATTGTATTCTTTTCCTCCGAAAAAGTCAACCGTTTCAAAAGGAATATCCGAGCTTTCACACAACTTTCATTTTTCGAAACGTCATCGTTTTGCCCTTCTATAAACCTCTTATTTCGCCACGCTTCCGACATATATTTCCCCGTTCGTTTTTCCGAATCGTTTCCTCACTTCGGGCTTTTCAAGAGCGGTTGAATATCGTTTTCAAAGTTGCTCCCTCGGGATTAAAAAGCGCGTTCCTTTTTGCACGTAAAATACAAAATTTGATACCGTCCCGAAAGCTCTTTCAAAAGTTTTTTCGCCTTTTCCGTCTTTTTATCGTCCAAATTGGCAAACGGATCGTCTAAAATCAGCGTCGGCGGCTCTTTCACGAAAACCGCTTCCGCAAGCGACAATCGCGTACAAAAGCCTATCAGTTCTTTCCAACCCGCACTGTAATACTCCGTTTCGCGAAGCGTGCCGTTCTCTTCGAAAAACGCCGCGCCGTCCGCGGCAAATCGTATAATCTCGGAGTCCGCCCCCAACGAAAGCAGATACTTTTCGCAAGACTTTCCGACAGGGTCCAAATATCGCGTCGCCATGTTCTCTTTCGCACGAAGCAAAAACTTCTTCGCTTCCCGAACGGCATAAAGTTTCTTTTCCAAACGTGTTTTTTCTTCCGTCAAACGGCTCGTTTCCGCGTCCAAATCTTCTGTTTTCGACTTTTTCTCATACTCCTCCGCCTGTGCGGAAAGCCGAGCACGAATCGACAACAATTCGTCGCGTTTTCGTTCTTCCGCCTTTCGAGCCTCTTTGAATCGCTCCGAATCCGCCTCTTGCAAGCGTTCCCTCGCACCGAGCACGTCCGCGTTTTCCGACGTCAACGCACGAAGTTTTTCCTCGCATCGCGCCATTTCCTGCGTCAGACGAATTTTCGTTTCCGCATTGTCGCGCAACGTCGCCAACGATACCCGATAATCGTATATCTCTTCGAAACGAAAATTTTGCAAAAATCGTACGATTGCTTTTTCCAAACCGTCTGCACGCGTTTTTTTCTCCTCGTGCGCCGCGGAAAGCGTAGCGCGAGAAGTTTCCAAGTCCGCAGGAAAGCTCTCCAAGCGTTTCCTCAACCCCGCAAGCTCCCCCTCCGCCTGTTGATATTCTATCATCGAAGTAAGCTCTACGTCGTCGCCGTTATCCCTGCTCCGTTTGGCAGGCAACGCATTAAAGAAGGAAACCGCCAAAATCAACGCACCGACACCGAGCAACAAATACCCGAGCACGGCAAAATCGGTCGAAGATAAAATCCCGCCGCCGATCACGGCAGCCAGCGCAAAAAACAAAAACAAACCGAAAAATTTAGACTTCTTTCTTTCCCGTCCGTGTCGTTTTTCCGATTTTCGCGACTGTCGCTCGTTCTCCTGCGCCCAGCCCTGTTTGCAGGCGGAAAGCGTTTGTTCCAACTGCGAAACGCGCGCCGAAGTCGTGGCGAGTTCCCGCGACTGACTTTCCGCTTTATACAGCCGTTCCTCCAAATCGGAAAGTTCTTTTTTTAACGTATAAAATTCGGTGATTGCCGTTTGCACCCCCTGCAAATTCACCGTTCCCGGATCGATTTCTCCGAAAAACAACTGCATTTTCGACAATTCGACCTGCAACGCGTTTTTTTGCGATTGCAATTCCGCATACAGCTCCTGTTTCGACGCCAATTCGTTTTGCCGACTGATTTGTTCGAGAGAGGCGTCCAACCCCTTCAAACGTTCTCCGCAGGCGTGAAGCTCCGACGTAACCTGCCGCCGTTCCTCTTCCGTTTTCGTAAACAACGTGCCGTATTCTTCGCAGGCGGCTCTTTCCCGAGCAAGCGAATCCAACCGCTCGTCGATCTCGTCGAGCTTACCTTTCGCAGGACGGCGTTTCGCTCGAAGAGAACGCTCTGCGACGTCCAAACGTTCCATGGCGCGTTCCGCTCCGTTATCGTCCGCTCCGCCGTTGCCGAGCAACGACAATAAACGATTCTTCATATCGTCGGGCAATCCGCCCGTCTGCACCGCTCCTTGCGGAATATACACGCTTCTTTGATAACTTTCCCTGTCCACGCCGAACAAAATATCGCCGAGGCGTTCCGCTTTGTCCCCGAACTCATACGTTTGCATATTGTTTTCGTCGTAAACACGGACGGCGTCGGAAGCCGCCGTTTTGCCGAAAGAACGTTCGATACGATATTGCTTCTCCCGATAAGAAAAAACCAAAGAACCGCCGAACACGTTGCCGTGCCACGGCTCGTATTTCATACGTTCGTTCGCGCCGACGGATTTTCCTCTGCCGTTATCCATACCGTACAACATACATTTCAAAAAGTCGGCAAGCGTGGTTTTTCCCCAACCGTTATCCTCTTTCAATACCGTCAAATCGGCACGGAAATCGAACGACCTGCCTACAAGCTTTCCAAAACCTGCGACGTAACAAGAAATCAGCCTCATAAATCGATCTCCTCCCCGGCGAGCGCCTTTAATCCGATATCGAGGATATCCGCACGCAACGCCTCGTTCATCTCACACCTGCCCACCTCTCTTACAAATTCTCCGCGTTCGGAAAGGTCGTTTTGATACTCCGTGTAATCGATATACAACGAGGACTCGTCCTCTACTTTCGCAAAGAAAAAATGCTCGTTCAAACGATGGGACAGCATTGAAAGATCCTTTCTAAGCCCTGCCCGATATTTTCCGCACAGAACCACCTTGACGATATTCGCCCCCGACACGTCGACAAGACTCTGCGCAACCGCGCGTTCCACGTCGTAATACGTATTGCAATAGCTGATATCCGCACGAACTTCGCACACCGAACGTTTCGCTACGGACAGAAACGCCTCGGAAACCAGTTGCCCGTTTCGGATCTCCAACAGAAAAAAGCCCCTATTACCGCACTCGTCAAAGCCTCTGCCGACCAAGCAACCGCAATAGCGATACTTACCGCGCGCGTCCAAGTTTTCGCATTTTTGCATCGGTTTATGAATATGTCCCAACGCCAAATAATCGATATGCTTATTTTGCAATTTCGATAAACAAATACCTGCCCCCTTCTTTTCCTTGCTTATCTCCCCGTGCAGCAAAACGATATTATACGAATCTTTTCGCAAGGACAGTGCAGACAATTTCTCCTCGTCCATAAATTTGGCGTCCATGCCGGACACGGTGACGCCCTCGGACAAATCGTAGCTCCCCCAGCCGTGATTGTGCGTAAACGTATACAAATTACTCGGCAACAAATCCGTTGCGGAAAATTCGTCGTCGTGATTCCCCGAAACGTAGAAAAACGCCACGGGCGCAGCCGAATGGATAATCGAAAACACTTCCCGTTTCAATTCTGCGGAAACCTTGTTTTCGTCAAACAAATCCCCCGAAATCAACACGGCGCGCACGCCGTTCTCCTTGGCATACACGCTGAGGCTTCTAAACGCGTCTACGATTTCGCGCTTCCGCACCGCGGCTTTATCCGGAGGCAAACTACGCATTGCAGCCCCCAAATGCAAATCGCCCGTATGTATTATTTTCATAAGACGCTCCTTTTCGTTTTTTTAACAGTATACCATATTTTTCGACAAAAGTAAACGTTTTGCAAAAATTTGTTCGCATGTTTCGACGAAAAAAACGATAAAAAAGAAGAACGGCGATTCCGCCGTTCAAATCCTTATCCGTGTACGACTTAAAGTTTTTTTTATTCGTACACGGTAGTCCCGTTTTTTTATAGCAACGTTTCTATTAAATGCAAAATGCTGTCCACAAGTTTACCGACTAAGCCCCGTTTCGGATACCTCGGCGTGCATTCCTTCGATAAAGCAAACGTTTCCTCGCAGTCGCGTTTCAACGCCTGCACGGCTTCACAGCCTGAAAAATACACGGCGTTTTCAAAATGCAGATACAAACTTCTGTAATCGAAATTGATCGTACCGACAACCGCACTCTCCTCGTCGCAAAGCAAACTTTTCGCGTGGATAAAACCCGGGGTATATTCATAAATACGGACGCCGGCATTCAGCAACGATTCGTAATTCGCACGCGTAACGCGATAAATAAGCTTTTTATCGGGAATGCCGGGCGTAACGATCCGCACGTCCACACCGCGCATCGCCGCATTGCAAAGTTCTGCCCGAAGACAATCGTCCAACACCAAATACGGAGTGAATACGTATACGGACTTCTGCGCGCGCGCAATCATATCCGCATACACGCTTTCCCCGACGCGCAACCGATCGAGCGGAGAATCGTCAAAAGGCTGAATACGCAACGCCGTTTCGCTCGGCAAAGGCTGTTCGTCCTTCAAAGGCAATAAATATTCCGTCAAATCTTCCTTATCCTTGCGAAAAGCGTTCCACAAATTAAAGAACATTTCCACAAACGAATTGACGGCGCCGCCGGTAACGCGCAACCCGGAATCTTTCCAATAACCGAATCGAGGCAACTCCGCAATATATTCGTCCGCGAGGTTTACGCCGCCCGTAAAACCGACTTTTCCGTCAATCACCAGCAATTTCCTATGGTCGCGATTGTTCATACGCACGGCGAATAACGGCACGATTTCGTTAAAAGTCATACACTTTATGTTTTCGTGCAAGGATTCCAAATACTTGTCGTACTTCGGCGGCAAGGTCATCATACAGCCGAAATCGTCGTAAAGAATACGCACCTGTACGCCCTGCATCGCTTTTTCCAACAACAGTTTCAAAATCGATCCCCACATTTTACCGCTGTCGATAATGAAATATTCCACCAAAATATACTTTTCCGCTTTCTTCAACTCGGCGAGCATCGCGGGGAACATCTCCTCGCCGCTCTTATAATACTCAACCGTTCCGTCCGTGTACAAAGGATACTCGGCATGCCGTTCCAAATACGAGCAAACGGAATCCGATCGGCTTTCCGAAAACGTACGATCGGTTTTAGGCAAAACCGATTGTATCTGTGTACGATTTTCCGCTTTCGCGCCTTGAATCTTTTCGTTAATTTTCCTAGTCGGTCGTCCCTCTCCGTAAAAAAGATACATGGGAACGCCGAATACAGGAAACACCAAAATCAGCAAAATCCACGCTATTTTCGAAGAGGAAGCGGCGTCCTTGTTCGAAATATACAACACAAACAAAACGGACAAAACCGAAATGACCGCCTGAACGCCGAACGCAGCCGCGGAATCGTACGCAATCAACTTAATCAACAAAACGCCGCAGACAAGCTGCAACAAGACCATCAGCATATACAAGAAAAAACGGTTGTATAAATATATCTTATAACTTCTATCGTTGGACAATGTCCGTTCGATAGCTCTCTTTTTTCGTTCGCTCAATTTTTTCATCGTCTATTCCTTCGCTTACGTAACATACTTCCTTATTATATAATTATATGCAGGATTCTTATGACTTTTTCAACAGTATTTTAGCAATTTTTTTATTGTTTGTCAAATTTTTTCTCGTTAACTTCTTAACGACTGTATGAAAGTTTCGTGAAAACTCCTATAACTTCCGAAAAAATAAAATTTTTTCATTTTTTTCCAAAAAAACTATTGACAAACGGGGGAAATTATATTATACTATATATACTTAATAAAACTAAGTCCTAATAAGAAAAAGAGGTTGATTATGAAAAAATTCGAATGCAAAATTTGTCACTACGTACACGAAGGCGATTCCGCCCCCGAAGTTTGCCCCGTATGTCATCAAGCCAATCAATTCGTTGAAAAACAAGGGTTGAAGGGCAGCAAAACGGAAGCGAATTTGCAAACCGCTTTCGCAGGGGAATCGCAAGCGAGAAACAAATACACCTATTTCGCAAGCAAAGCAAGAAAAGAAGGCTTTGTACAAATCGCGGCGATTTTTGAAGAAACCGCTAAAAACGAACAGGAACACGCAAAAATCTGGTTCAAACTTTTGAACGGCGGCGATATCTCTTCCACGGCAGAAAACCTTCTCGCTGCGGCTGAAGGCGAAAACTTCGAATGGACGGATATGTATGCGGAATTTGCCGTAACTGCTCGCGAAGAGGGATTCGAGGACATCGCAAAGTTGTTCGAAGGCGTGGCGGCTATCGAAAAAGAACACGAAGAAAGATACAGAAAGCTCCTTGCGAACGTCAAAGGCGACCTCGTATTCTCCAAAGAAGGCGACGCCGTATGGCAATGCTCCAACTGCGGTCATATCGTAGTCGGTAAGAAAGCACCGCACGTATGCCCTATTTGCGCACACCCTCAGGCATATTTCCAGGTAAGAGCGGAAAATTATTAATCTGCCAAAAATTTCATAAAGTAATATTTACAATTTTATTTCTTGGCAGCCCCTATTTTGCCAAGATCCTCCACAAAACAGTCCGTCGGATTCGACGGACTGTTTTATTTACGTACACGGTATAGTCGTTTTCATCTCAACGCATACCTGCCTTAGTAAAAAAACGGAACAAAACGTACCCCTTCCGACATTTAGAACGTCGAAACGAACATTTTGTTCCGCCCACGGCTTTATACCGTCTACGTTACAAATTCTTTTCCACAAACGCTTCCAAAACCGCTTGCGGAACAAACCCGAGACTGCTGTCCGCAACGTTTTCGCCCTTCAACGCCAAAACGTTGGGTATGGAAGAAATACCATATTTTTGTGCGACTTCTTCTTCCTCGTCCACGTCGATTTTTACAAAAATCGCCTTGTCGGCATAAGCGTCGGACACTTCTTCGAACACGGGTGCCAACATTCTGCAAGGTCCGCACCACGTTGCCCAAAAATCACAAAATACCGTCTTGTCGCCTTTTAACAATTCTTCCAGCTCTTTCGCCGTTACGTGTTTTACCATAATTTTTTCTCCATAGTAGTATTATTCTTGATATTCGGCTTAAATATACGTTCCGTATCGAAACGCAAGCTTATTTATCGGAAAAATATTCCGTAAACTCCGAGAAAGGAACACTCTCGCTGTCTCCCGTCGCCATGCTCTTCACGTTGGCTTTTCCGTCCGCAAGCTCGTTGCCGCCGATCACCGCCACGTATTTTGCACCGATTTTATCGGCATATTTGAATTGCGCCTTTACCGAACGCTCCATGTGGTCGATTTCCGCAAAAATCCCCGCTCGACGAAGTTCCGTAGCCAAAGCGAACGCCTGCTTGCGACAATCGGAATCCATGCCGGCGATATATACCGTAGGCGTTTCCGCGGCAGGAATTTCCACGCTCGTCTGCTCCATAACGATTAACAACCGCTCGATCCCGGCGGCGAACCCTACGGCGGGGGTCGGATTTCCGCCGAGCTCTTCGATCAAACCGTCGTATCTGCCGCCGGCACAAACCGTACCTTGCGCACCGATCGACGTAGAAACGAATTCAAAAACCGTACGGGTATAATAATCCAAACCGCGCACGATACGAGGATCGATTTCGTACGACACGCCTACCGATTCCAAACATTGTTTCACAGCCTCGAAATGCGCGTGGCAATCCTCGCACAAATACTCCAAAATCGACGGCGCGTCGGCGTTGATCTTTTTGCAGTTTTCCTCTTTGCAATCGAGAAGACGCAACGGGTTCTTTTCGAAACGAGTTTTGCAATCGTAACACAGCTCGTCCAATTTCGGCGCGAAAAAGTCTTTCAACGCCTTATTGAACGCCGCACGACAAGTCGGACAACCGATGGAATTCAAATACAATTTCACGTTCAATCCAAGCTTTTTCAACAACGTATCCGCCATGAGAATCGCTTCCGCATCCGTTTGCGCGCTCTTCGACCCGAAAAGCTCCACGCCGAACTGGTGAAATTCACGAAGTCTTCCGGCTTGCGGTCTTTCATAGCGAAACGCCGGCATAACGTAATACATTTTCGCAGGCAACACGCCGTTCCCCATGCTGTTTTCCACAAACGAACGCACTGCGCCTGCCGTGCCTTCGGGTTTCAACGTAATCGAACGATCGCCTTTGTCCTTAAACGTATACATTTCTTTCGTAACGATATCGGTCGTATCGCCGACGCCGCGTTGAAACAGCTCCGTATGCTCGAATACGGGCGTACGAATCTCTTTCAAATTAAACAGTTTCGCGACGTCGCGCGCCATGCCTTCCACATATTGCCATTTATAAGAATCTACGGGTAAAACGTCTTTCGTACCCTTGGGAATATTGATCATAGTTTTTTCCTTCTTGTTTTTCTATATTACAAAACGTATTTTTTAAGGTTTCTGTCACCCGTCAGTTTCTGTAAATGCTCGTCCACGTATTTACGGTCGATTTGCAACGTAAACGTAGGATAATCGCCGCCTGCGTTAAAAGAAATATCCTCCAACAGATACTCCATTACCGTATGCAATCGTCTTGCGCCGATATCCTCCGACGTCAAATTCAACTCCACGGCCACTTCTGCGATTCGCTCGATTGCTTCCTTGCTAAAACGTAAATCGATGTGGTCCACCCCCAACAATTTTTCGTATTGGAACGTAAGCGAGTTTTCCGTTTCTGTAAGAATTTTCACAAAATCCTCTTTGGTCAGGCTGTTCAACTCCACGGAAACGGGGAACCGACCTTGCAATTCGGGGATCAAATCCTCGATCGCCGCCACGTGGAATGCGCCTGCGGCAATAAACAAGATAAAATCGGTCTTAATCGGTCCGTATTTCGTCACCACCGTCGAACCTTCCACAATCGGCAAAATATCCCGTTGCACGCCCTCGCGGGAAACGTCCGCGCCGTGCTGATTTCCTTTCCCTGCGATTTTATCTATCTCGTCGATGAACACGATCCCGTCGTTTTCCGCACGGAACACCGCTTCCGACTTGATTGCGTCCTCGTCCAAGAGCTTATCAGATTCTTCCGCGACGGCGATTTGGAATGCCTCGCGTACGCTCAAACGGCGTTTCTTCTTTTTTTGAGGAAACATATCCCCGAAAATACTGCCGATGGAAATTGCCGCCGTCCCGGGAGCAAGCTCCATCGGTTGCGCGGTTTCCACGACTTCCATTTCGATTTGAAAATTGTCGTATTGTCCTTTACGCAAATTCTCCAAAAGCTGCGTTTCGAACACTTCTTTCGCCAAGTCGCCCTTTTCGTCCTTTTTCGCCTCGTACAAAATACGAAGTAAACGGCGTTCCGCCACGGCGGTCGCTTTGGCTTTGACCTCTTCTTCCTTTTCCGATTTCACAAGCCGATAGGCGCATTCCGCCAAGTCACGAATCATGCCTTCGACGTCTTTACCTACGTACCCGACCTCGGTATACTTGGTCGCTTCCACTTTTACGAACGGAGCTTTCACAAGCTTTGCCAATCGTCTGGCAATCTCGGTTTTCCCGACGCCCGTAGGTCCTTTCATAATAATGTTTTTCGGGGTAATTTCTTCGCGAATCTCCGCAGGGAGCTGCGCGCGACGATAACGATTTCTAAGCGCGATTGCAACGGCTTTCTTCGCCTCGTCTTGCCCGATGATATATTTGTCTAATTGAAAAACGATTTGCTTGGGAGATAAATCCATACTCAATCCTCCTTTGCCTTTTTGCGCGTCGTCTTTTTCGTCTTCACGGGGGGCAGGGCTGCGTTGACGGCGTTGCCTACCGTTTCCGAACGAATGTTATCGTTGGTAAACACGCAAATTTCCGATGCGATTTTCAACGCTTTTCGAGCAATCGTTTCCGCATCGTACGTTGTTTCCTGATACAACGCACGCGCCGCCGCCAAGGCGTAATTGCCGCCGCTTCCGATGGCGCAAACACCGCCGTCCGGTTCGATGACCTCGCCCGTTCCCGAAAGAATGAGCAACGTGGTTTCGTCCGCAACAATCATCATTGCGTCCAATTTTCTGCCTACTTTGTCGTTTCTCCAAAGCTCGGCAAGCTCCACCGCGGAACGCATCAAATTCCCGCCGAACTTATTCAGCATACCCTCGAAGCGTTCCGTCAGAGCAAACGCGTCCGTTACCGACCCTGCAAAGCCGAGAATGACTTTGCCGCCGAAAATACGGCGTACCTTCACCGCCGAATTCTTAAAAATAACCGATTCGCCCATCGTCACTTGTCCGTCGCCGGCAATCGCCGTGACGCCGTCACGCTTCACCGCGCAAATCGTCGTACCTCTAAATTCCATAAATTACCTCATCTCCTTAATTGCTTCCAACGCTCTTTCCGCAAGCGCCCTATACCGCTCTTTTTTATCCTTTATGCGGACGGACAACGGCGCCAAAATCCCGAAATTCGCATTCATTGGTTGGAAATCCTTCGTCGGCGTAGAAATATGCGTTTCCAACGCGCCGCAAACGGTCCTGTCGTCGAACACGCGAGCAGGGCGTCCCGAAATTTCATCGGCGATATGAATCGCCGCCAACAACCCGCTCGCCGCGCTCTCTACGTATCCTTCCACGCCCGTAATCTGTCCCGCAAAGAAAATACGTCTATTATTCTTAAACGAAAAATCGCGACTTAAAACGTCGGGAGATTGAATATACGTATTGCGGTGCATTACGCCGTAACGCAAAAAATCCGCGTTTTTGAGCGCAGGGATCATCGAAAAGACCCTTTTTTGCTCCCCGAATTTCAAATTGGTTTGAAACCCGACCAAATTATACGTCGTCCCGGCAGCCTGCTCTTTGCGGAGCTGCAACACGGCATACGGACGTTTTCCGTCCTCGTCGTACAACCCCACGGGTTTCAACGTACCGTATCGAAGCGTATCCCTGCCGCGCGAAGCCATTACCTCGATCGGCATACACCCCTCGAAAATTTCACCTTTCTCGAACTCGTGCAATTCCACCCGTTCCGCCGCCAACAATGCGTCCACGAAGGCGTAATATTCCTCCTTCGTCATCGGGCAGTTGATGTAATCCCCCGTGCCCTTACCGTACCGATCCCCCGTAAAAGCACAACTTTCGTCTATGCTTTCCGCAGAAACGATCGGTGCGGACGCATCGTAAAAATGTAAGCCGCCGCCGGTTTTTCGTAAAATATCTTCACCGAGCGATTCCGCCGTGAGCGGTCCCGTAGCAACAATCACATACTTGTCCCCGTCCTTTTCAGGCTCCGGAAGTTTTTTTACTTCCTCGGACAATATGGTAAGATTAGGACATTTTTTCAACTTTTCCGTGATATAGGAAGAGAACAATTCTCTATCCACAGCCAACGCCGCACCGGCAGGGACTTTCGTCGCGTCCGCCGCCTCGATCACCATAGAACCGAGCAAACGCATTTCCTCTTTCAACAATCCGCAAGCATTTGCGTAAACGTCGTTGCTTTTTAAGGAATTGGAACAAACCAATTCCCCGAAATTCACGCTCTCGTGCGCAGGTGTAAATTTTTTCGGCTTCATTTCGACAAGCGTCGTTTTAATCCCGTGCGAAGCCAAATAATACGCCGCCTCGCTGCCCGCCAAACCGCCGCCGATTACGAATACTTCTTTTGCCATATTCGCTCAATCCTCGTCGGAAAAATCATACACGGGTTCGTCCATCAAAGGCGGAGGCGTAAAGTCGTCGTCCATTTCCGCAACTTTTTTCGTTGTTTTCTCCGTCTTGGGTTTTTCCGTCTTGATTTTATACGAACACTCTTTATTGCTGCATTTTACATTTCCTCTCGCAGTCTGTACAAGCGGCGATTGACATTCCGGACACTTCTCGCCCGTAGGAACGTCCCAACTCATAAACTTGCAGTCGGGATACCCCAAACAACTGTAATACACCTTTCCTTTTTTGGATTTTCTTACCGTCATCGCCGAACCGCATTCGGGACATTTTCCGACAAGTTTCGGTTCTTCGTCCGTCGGCATCGACATCGTGGACTTACAGTCGGGATAGCTGGGGCAAGCCAAAAACCTGCCGAATTTACCGCTCTTAACCACCATATTCTCGCCGCATTTCGGGCAGCGCACCGAAGAAATTTCTTCCTTCGTTTCGCTGATAATATTTTGACATTCCGGATAATTGGAGCAAGCCAGATACTTACCGAATTTCCCCATTCTGCGAAGCATAAAATGTCCGCATTTTCCGCAGGGAATATCCGTCTGCTCGTCGCCGTACCCGGACGCTTTGCGCAAATTGTTCTCGAACCCCGGATAGAAATCTCCGATGACCGTACGCCATTCCACGCCGCCGTCTTCGATATCGTCCAGACGCGTTTCCATGCCCGCCGTAAAGCCGATATCCATGACGTCGGTAAAACAATGTATGAGCATATCCACCACGTCGTACGCAATCGGAGAAGGCACCATATACTTCCCGTCCTTTTTCACGTACTTCTGCATGAGTTTGGAAATAATCGTCGCATACGTGGACGGACGACCGATTCCCTTTTCTTCCATCGCTTTTACGAGAGACGCGTCCGTATACCGCAGCGGCGGTTTCGTGAATTTTTGCTCCTTTTGCATCGATACGAGATCCAGCGCGTCGCCCTCGTTCAAATCGGGCAACAGCTTTGCGGAACTGATTTCGTCCTCGTCGTCCTTCTTGACGTTCCCCGCGTCTTGATACACAGCCGTAAACCCGGGGAAAAGCAATACTTTTCCACTCGCTTTGAATACGTAACCGCTGTTATCGATCTCCATTTGCATACTGTTGTATTTCGCCTCCGCCATTTGCGAAGCGAGGAAGCGTTCGTAAACGAGCTTATACAACGAATAATGCTTCTTATCCAACAGCTTTTTCGCCTTTTCGGGCGTCATCGTAATATCGTTCGGACGGATTGCCTCGTGTGCGTCCTGCGCGCCTTTTTTAGAAGCGTAAAAATTCGGCTTTTCCGGCGCGTATTCCTCGCCGTATACTTCGCGAATGCGCTCCAACGCCTTTGCTTGCGCTTCTTGCGACACGCGTACGGAGTCCGTTCTCATATAGGTGATAAACGCGATATGATCTCCGTTTTCCGTTTCGATACCTTCATACAAATGCTGTGCGAGCGTCATCGTTTCCGGAGCGGTAAAACCGAGTTTCGTCGATGCGTCCTGTTGCATGGAGCTGGTCGTAAACGGCGCAGGCGCATGCGATTTCGCGATTTTTTTCTGGACTTTGGAAACGACGAATTTACCTTGTCCGAGCGTTTCCAAAACTTGCTCGGTTTCCTCCGCCGAAGACGGTTTATATTTCTTCGTACCCTTCTTTTCCAACAACGCCTTAAACGCCGCGTACTTTTTCGGCTGATCCTGTAATTCCGCCGTCAAATTCCAGTATTCCTGCGGCACGAACGCCGTAATTTCGCGTTCTCTCTCCACCACCAAACGCAGTGCGACGGATTGCACCCTGCCGCCCGAAAGCGTGCGCTTGCCGTTCCCGTTCTTATCCTCGATTTTATGATTGAGCAACGTCGATAATTTATACCCCACGAGTCTGTCCAACACACGTCGCGCCTGTTGTGCGTCCACGAGGTTGTAATTGATTTGGCGTGGCGTTTGCAAAGCCGATTCGATGGCGCGTTGCGAAACTTCGTTGAATTCGATACGATTCAAACCCTGTTCGTCCAAGCCCAACACCGTCTGCAAATGCCATGCGATCGCCTCCCCCTCTCTGTCGGGGTCGGTTGCGAGATAAACGCGATCGGCTTTCTTCGTTTCGTCCGTCAAACGACGAATGATGTCCTCTTTTCCTTCGGAATTGACGTATTTCGGTTCGAAATTATTTTTCACGTCCACGCCGAGCGTATGCACGGGCAAATCGCGGATATGTCCCGCCGAAGCGTCCACGCGATACTTGCCTTTGAGATATTTGGAAATTGTTTTCGCCTTGGAAGGCGACTCTACGATGATTAAATCCATTCTATATTCCTTATACTTGATTTTTACAATTTAATTACGGCATAACGATTTCCGCCGAGTGCCGCCGCCAAGCCCTTGATTTCCAACGCCGACAATACGGAACGAGCCTTATACGCAGGAACGCCTGCCTTTGCGGCAAGTTCCCCGATATGCCCTTCGGAAAGTTCCCGCAAGGCTTCGTACAACTTTCGTTCGTCCCCCGTCAAATCGACAACGGGCTCCGTCGTCGTTGTTTTTATCCCGAACGCAACGGACACGTCCGCCGCGTTCTCCGTCAAATAAGCTCCCTCTTTGATCAGACGATTGCAACCTTCTCCTGCCGCCGCCCCGGGCGCATACGGCAATGCAAAAATCGGTTTTTGAAACTGTTTCGCATACTTCGCAGTAATCAGAGCGCCGCTCTTTTCCGCCGCACCGAGTACCAGCGTACCTTCCCCCAACGCCGCCAACAGCTTGTTGCGGTAATCGTAGGAAAAGGAACGCACGGGCGTTTCGTAGGGATACGGAGACAGCAACAAACCTCGTTCCGCCACTCGCCCCAACAACGCGGCATTCCCTTGCGGCAAAGCCGAAAAACCGCCTGCCAAAAGGCAAATTACCCGTCCGCCGCCCGAAAGCGCACCCTCGATCGCCGCGCCGTCGCCGCCGTCTGCCGTTCCCGTAAGAATCGCAAACGATTTCGACAGCTCTTTGGAAATTTGCATGCCTATTTTCAACGCATACGCAGGCGTTCGTCTGGAACCGACCACCGTCAGTTTCCGCATCCGAAGCAAGGAAAGATCCCCGACGGCAAACAGTGTTTTCGGCGCGTCCGAAAACGATTGCCAAGCCTTAGGATACAACGAATCTTCCTGCAGAATTTCCGTTACGTTTTGCCATATTCTCTCCGTCGTCATAACGCCACCATTCCGATAGTCAAGTGAGCAAACAGAATAACCCATACCGATGTCTGCCAAAGCAAACCGAGCAAATTCACCGCATGGAAATACCAATGCTTCGTCTTATGCCGCACGCGCAACATTGCGACGTATCCGCCGAGCGCGCCGCCGAAAAACGACAATCCCAATAACGTCGCCTCGGAAATTCTCCGTTTCCCTTTTTTTGCCTTACGCTTATCCGAAGCGTACGCCGCGTACGCAATCGATGACAACAAAAGCAAATATATTGTATACAAAAGCACCGCCATATATCCTTGCTATCCTTTCTTTCGTCAATCGTCTATCTCCGCACCATACGTCCTGTAAGAGATTGCCTCGTATAAATGTTCCGGCAAAACGTTCTCCGAAAAGTCCAAATCGGCAATCGTCCTCGCGACCTTTAAGATACGGGATCGAGCGCGTGCGGACAAATGCAAACGCTCGAACGCTTCTTTCAAGACCGCTTCTCCCTCCGAAGAAAGTTTACAATATACGCGCGTTTCCTTTTCTCCCATTTCCGCATTCGTTTTGACGCCCGTCCCCGAAAAGCGTTCACGCTGGATTCGTCTTGCGACGTCCGCGCGGCGTTTGACCTCCGCACTGCTTTCCTCTTCGGTTTCGGAAACAAGTTCGTCGTACTCCACACCGTCCACTTCCACTTGAATATCGATTCTATCCAGCAACGGACCCGAAATTTTCGCGCGATAACGACGAATGTCGTTCGGTGTACAAGTGCAACGACGTTTTTTACTGCCGTAATTTCCGCAAGGACATGGATTCATGCTCGCACACAGCATAAACGAAGCCGGATACGTCACCGTTCCCCCGGAACGAGAAATGGTGATTACACCGTCCTCCAAGGGCTGGCGCAACGCCTCCAAAGCGGAACGTTTATATTCCGGCAATTCGTCCAAAAACAAAACGCCGCCGTGCGCAAGGCTGATTTCGCCCGGATGTACGAATTTATTGCCGCCGCCGCAAAGCGAAACGGTCGTCGCCGTATGATGAGGGCTTCGGAACGGTCGTTCAACGACGATCCCGTCCTCGCCGAGCGTACCGGCTACCGAGTGGATTTTCGTAATCTCCAACGCCTCCTCGAAGGACATATCGGGCAACACGGACGGAAGCGACCGCGCCAGCATCGTTTTACCGCTGCCGGGAGGCCCTACGAACAATATGTTGTGTCCGCCTGCCACCGCCACTTCCAACGCGCGTTTGGCAATTTCTTGTCCTTTCACGAAAGAAAGATCGTAGGAAGTTTTCTCCCCGTGACGCCTCGTCGCAAAAGACTCCGTCGGTGTCGGCGACATCGGCGCAAGCCCCGATAAATGATCGAAAACCTCTCGCAAATTTTTCGCCGCATAGACTTCTACCCCGTCTATAAATCCCGCCTCTTTCCGATTCTCGTAAGGAACGACGAATTTTTTGAAACCCTTATCGCGTGCCGATATTACGGACGGCAGAACGCCCGTCACGGGGCGAAGTTCGCCGCTTAAAGCGAGTTCGCCCAAAAATATGTAACCTTCGACGTTCGCCTCCAACGTGCCGTAAGCAAGCAACAAACTGATCGCCACGGGCAAATCGAAAGCCGAGCCTTCTTTCTTTACATACGCAGGTGCGAGATTGACGGTAATTTTATGCGCGGGAAATTCCAAAGCGCTGTTTTTCACTGCGCTTCTGACCCGTTCCTTGGACTCCTTCACGGCAGCGTCGGGCAAACCGACCATTTCGTAAGCAGGCAGACCTTTCGATATATCCGCTTCCACCGTTACGCAAACGCCCTCCAAGCCCGACAAAGCGTAACTTTGCACTTTTGCAATCATACCGTTTCCTCCCCTTGCGCACAAGGCTTTGCCTCATACACTATATATAGCCTATTCTATTGTAAACCAAAAACGGAAAAAAGTAAACTGAATTTCACCCGTTTTTTTCGCCAAACGGTATTTTTCTCCGTCCGAGCGATTTGTTTTACCCCCGCACACGCTCTAAATCGTCTATACGGCAAAAGAAACGCCGCGTATCCCGCGACGTTTCGATCGTTTATAACGTTGTAAAGAACGCTTTCGTTCCCGAAAGCAATTTCTCGTCTAAATGCCAAACCCCGTTTTTCTGAACCAAGCCGAAGCTACATTCTTTCGCGGTTTCGTAAAGTTCCGCCCCGTCGTACCCGACAATCGTATCCGACATTTGTTCCAAAATACGTTTCGCCTCGGGGGTAAATCTCGACGTAGTGATAAAAATGCCGCGCGTGTTTTGTTTCCCGTCTTTCGCTTTGCGGCAAGCGCACGCGCCGATGAATTGTTGCAACAGCGTCTCGCCCACGACCCACAATTTCTCGTCCCCTCTGTCGGGATTCCAATTTTTCGACTGTATGTAGATCGTTTCTCTAAAACCGAATCTGTCCGTCAACTCGATCTCCCCGTCGATACCGCCGTCGTAATCGCCGCCGCATACGCGCAACGCTTCCAAACGTCTGCCGTTCTTTCGGGAATATTTTTCCAACAGATACACCGAATAATATTCAAAATAATCACCGCCGAGCGCACGGAGTCTGCCTAAAAATTTCTCCCGAAGTTTCTCATCCTCCGTCATCGGCTTGTTTTCCTTACGGCGCGACGCAAGCGTACCCTGCAAACGCGTTTTTTGCGAAACGACGTCCGTCTTTACGGGTTCCGTCTTTAACGGTTCTTCCGTATGCGCGACGTCCGTCTTAGCTTGTACGTCCTTGCGAAGATTTTCTCGAAGCTGCGTTCTATCCGACTTTTCCTGCTGTTTTTCTTGCATCTTTTCTTGCGGCTTTTCCGCCGATTCCGCTTTTTCGACGGACTTGCGAACCTCCGAGCGAATTTCCGCATCGGATCGAACAGACGATTTCGCCGCCGTTTCTTCCCTTACGAGCTCCTTCTTCGCTTCTCGGTTTTCCGACGTCGAAACTTGCGCTTTGGATTTCGTACCGCCCAACAAAAAGCTCATATCCATTACAACGCCTTTCGGTGAGACCTCGCCTTTCTCTTTTATCGTCAATGCGGTCTCCGACTTGGTTTCCGACCCTCTCCCCGTTTCGGTCGCAGCGGATTCGTCCGTCTTTTCCGTTTTCAACACAGACACGGTAGGCGACTCCGGCACTTTCTCTTTTGTTTCGGACACGGTAGGCTCTTTCTCCGTTCTCTCCGATTTTACCTCAACCACGGTATTCTCTTTTTTCTGCGGAATTACCTTTTCCGCCTCCACGGACTGTTTCGGCTTTCTGCCGCGTTTTTTAAGCGGTTCTTTTTGCTCGTTCTCGCTCTTTTCCGCTTCCGCCTTTGCTTTCACCGTCTTTTTAACAGGCTTTTTCGCTACTTTCTCGGGTGCTCCCGTTATTTCGATCTTATTCGTTTCCGTATCCGCTTTTTCGGCAACGTCCGTTTTTTTCGTCGTGCGTTTCGGCGCCTTTTTCATCGGCTCTTTCACCACATCGGTTTTCGGCATTTCCTGTTTCAACGCATACACGCCACTGTCGTAAAGGATATCCCCGTCTTTTTTCATAATATCGAGAACGGAGCCCACCCGACCTTTCACGTCGTTGACGTTTTCGGTTTCCTCTCCGCCGAAACGTTGCGTATACGATTTCGAAACTTCCTCGATTAAATCGTTGTGCTTATATTCTTTATTTACCAAAATTTCGCGAATCAGTTTTTTCGTCGCATCTTTCTTTTCGGCGCGGGTTGCGACCGCCGCGCTTTCCGTTGTCTTCTTTACCATAATTTTCCTTCCGTTTCGTTTTTTCTGTAAGACCATTCTTTGAATCGACGCGTTGCGATTCAAATTCCTTCTTACTCCTCATACAAGCGAATCAATTCACCCAAGCTCTCCACGCGTTCCTCCGTTTTCTCCGCGAGAAACGCGCGCAGCAACCGTAACGCACGTTTTTTACCGCCTGCCAAACAAGCTTCGTCATACGTCAATCCGTCGCATTTACGCAACGTGTGATACGTAGAAAGACTTGCGCGTTCGCCTTGTATACAGCGATCTCGACTTGCAAATCTCCCGTCGGAAAAATCAAACCACAGTTTCTCCCCGACGTCCCCGTCGCATTCCTCCAAATAACTCAGATCCAGCGGATAACCGCTCTCTCGCAACGCGACGAGCAAAAAACTTATCACCGTATCCGCAACGTCCGCTTCGGCGAGCGACAGCCCCTTCAAACATTCGATAAGCGCAATAAACAAACCGTCGTATCGCTCGTTTTCCTGAGAAACGGAATAACAAACCTCCGCCGCCGCACACGCCGCGTAAAAACGAGTCAAATCGGTGCGAAGCTCGAAAAATCCTTCGTGCAAATACGCGCCCGTCACCGTATATCTGCCGCCGCGCTCCGCCAGAACGTATTCGGCGAAACAAAAGGGCTGTGCGGAAAAAGCGAGCTTTGCCGTAGGTTTTTTCACCCCGCGTATGCCTGCGGTAATTTTACCCAAAGACGGAGAAAACAACGTCAGAATTTTGTCGTTATCTTTATAATCGACCGCCCGTAAGACGATTGCGTCCGTTTTTATCTCCATCTGCTTCCTCTGTTTATTTCTTCCGTATTAAATCGTAATAGAGCATATAATACCCGAGACTGCCTGTCCGTTCAAACATTTCCCAAGCCGCTTTCGCCGCTCCGTTTTCCTCGCGTTTATCCCGCATAACCTCCCCCTTTGATAACAGTTTGCGAGAAAGGTTGCATGTTTATACGAGGTTTTCGGCATCGTTAAAATTAGTCCGAAGGCAAATCCTCGTAACCGTATTCCTTCAACAAGCCCATCTTATCGCGCCAGTCTTCCTTAACCTTGACGTACGTGGTGAGGAACACTTTCGCCCCCAAGAACTTTTCCATATCCTGCCGAGCGAACGAAGAAACTTCTTTAATCGCCCTGCCCTGTTTGCCGATCAAAATCGCTTTATGATTGGCACGCTCGCATACGATATCCAAATTCACGTCGTACACGCCGTTTTCCTGCAACTCGAACTTATTGATAACGATAGCGATGCCGTGCGGAATTTCTTTATCGAATTTCAACAAAATCTTTTCACGCATAATTTCGGAAACCATAAAGCGTTCGCTTTTATCCGAAACGATGTCTTGTTGAAATATTTTTTCGCCTTCGGGCATTTTTTCGATCAAAAATTCTTTTAACCGACGTACGTTTTTCCCTTTTCTCGCGGAAACGGGGAAAACGTCCACGTCCAAACCTGCGTCGGAAAACTTCGCCATATCCGAAGGAATGTTTTCTTTGGGCATGATGTCGATTTTCGTATATGCCACCGCCATAGGAATATTCAACGCCTTATATTTTGCGATCAACGCAAAATCCTCTTCGCCGATTCCGTCGTGCCCGTCGAGCACGTAAAGAATATAATCCACGGAACGCGCACTGGCTTCCGTCGTACGCATCATCATATCCGTCAACGCGTTATGCGCTTTATAAATCCCCGGCGTATCCACGAAAACGATTTGATAGTCCTCTTCCGTCAATACCCCCAAAATCCTATCGCGCGTAGTCTGCGGTTTCGGCGACACGATAGACACTTTCTCCCCGACCAGCACGTTAATCAGCGTGCTTTTTCCCGCATTGGCTCTGCCGATTACGGCTACGTATCCGCTTTTCATACTTTCTTTCGTCCTCCCGATTACTCTTCTCTCGTAATACCAAGCTTTGCAAGAACGTATTCTTCCTTTTCTCGCATCTCCGCTTTTTCGTCCTCGACCATATGGTCATAGCCCAAACAATGCATAATCCCGTGTACCAACAAATAATGCAGCTCTCTATTATAAGAATGCCCGAACTCCGCTGCCTGTTCCCTTGCCCGATCGCAACATACGACAACCGAGCCTATCAACAAATTCCCGTCCTCGTCCGTTTCAAACGGATAATCCGCGGCATACAGCGGTTCACCCTTAATTCCGTCGAGCGTGGGAAAACTCAACACGTCCGTCACGCGATCGGTATCGCGCGTTTCTCTGTTCAAACGCCGAATTTCCTCCCCGTCCACGAATAAAAATTCGATCGCAAGCGGTAAATCGGACGTTACAAACCCGTCCATGGCATTTTCCAACGCCGTGACGTTCTCCGAAGAGAAATTCTCGTCCTCGCAATAAATACGGAAATTACTCATCAAACGTTCTCCCCCTTCGTCACGCCGTCTTCGTTGCGCTTGTATTTGATATTGGGATATTTAATCCTGTGATGATACACCCCCGTCAAAGTAGCGACGAGTGCCAGTCGGATCTTCGTCAAATCGCTCATCGTGATGTCGCATTCGGCAAACTGTTCCAAATCCATACGTTCCTCGATCACTGCTCGAATGGCTTTTTCCGCAGCCTCGGGGGAACGAGAATTCGTCGCACGCACCGCCGCCTCGGACGCGTCCGCAATCATAACGATTGCCGCCACCTTCGTTTGAGGTTTCGGGCCGAGGTACGAAAAATCTTCGATATTCAGCTCCCCGTCCGTCAATTTCAACGCCTTTGCGTAGAAGTAACGAATAGGCATCGTACCGTGATGTTGTAACGCCACGTCCGCCAAGAAATCGGGCAAATGATTATTTTTAATCAACGTATACCCGTCTTTCGCATGCGAACGGATAATATCCGCGGAAAGCTCCGGCGTCAGCTCGTCGTGCAAGTTGTAATCACCCTGATTCTCCGTGAAATGTTCGGGATAATGCAACTTCCCTACGTCGTGATAGAGCGCAGCCGCCCTTGCGTAATCCACGTCCTCGCCGATTGCCGCCGCGCAAGCTTCCGCAAGTTGCGCCACCATAATCGAATGGTTATACGTCCCCGGAGCTTCTTCTTTAAGCTTCCGCAAAATTTTCGCGTCGGAGCTGGTCAACTCTCGCAAGCGGAACACCGTAAGACAGTTAAACAAATTTTCAAAAAGCGGCAAAATCGCAAGGAAAAATATGGTAGACATAACGCCGCCGAACAGCCCGAAGCCCATATTCGTCCAAACTTCTTCGAACGCAGGCATTTCCGCCAAGGAATCCCCCGCTTTTACGAGCGTGGAAATTTCCAACAGGAAAACGATGAGATCGATAGGGATAACGATCAAAACGCCGATTCCGATTAAACGAAAACGAGTTTTTGCCTTATCGCAAAAGAAAATCGCGCACATACCGGCGGAAAAAGAAATGAGCAAAGAGGAATAATATTCCGTCACGAACCCTTCCGTCGCCGCGGCAAAGTTGTCCACGACAAACATCAGTAGCGCACTGATGATGTTCAGGAAAATCGCCTCGCGTCTGCCGACCAACACGAAAATCATCAACGCCACAAACGCCACCGGACGCGCGTATACGTGAAGTTTGGCGCCGATCAGATAAGCCATTATCACATACAAATCCAACACGCTGAAAATCAACGCGATCTGCTTACCGCTCGACAATATCGACTTGTTTTCGAACAAAAAATAACAATACGTAATCAATACAAGCAGGAACGCGCAAAACAGCACATACAAATAATGCGCACCGTGCTCCTGCATATGCTCCCCGAAATACGAGAATTTGTCATACAGCAACAACAATCCCGTAATCGAAATCAAAATGACGAAATGCAAGAAAAACAATAAAATACTTTTTATCGTCGTTTGCTTCGTCCAAGCGTTTTGGATAGTTTTCACCGCCATCTTTCGTTATTCTCCTTCCGTGCTTTTCACACGGGACGCGTCCCCCGAAAAAGTTCTTTTCTTCTTCGTCGAAGCGTCGTTTCGCGCCTGCGAGTCTTTCTCGTAGGCGTGAATAATACGCATCACCAACGGATGTCTTACGACGTCTTTCGACGTCAATCTGCACACGGATATCCCTTCCACGCCCTCTAAAATGTCCGTAGCGTGGACGAGTCCGCTCTCTTTGCCGTCTAAATCGATCTGCGTGACGTCACCCGTCACCACCGTTTTACTGCCTTCGCCCATACGGGTCAAAAACATTTTCATCTGTTCCCGCGTCGTATTCTGCGCTTCGTCCAAAATTATAAACGCATTGGATAACGTTCTCCCGCGCATATAGGCAAGCGGAGCAACCTCTATCGCCCCGCGTTCCATCAACTTTTCATACGTTTCCAAACCGAGCATTTCCTGTAAAGCGTCATACAGAGGTCGTAAATACGGATCGACTTTCGTCTGCAAATCCCCGGGCAAAAAGCCGAGTTTTTCCCCTGCCTCCACGGCAGGCCGCGTGAGTATTATTTTTTCTACCTGCTTACTCTTAAAAGCCGCAACCGCCATACAAACCGCCAAATACGTTTTTCCCGTACCGGCAGGACCTACGCCGAATACTACGGTATTCTTTTTAATAGCGTCCACATAGGCTTTCTGCCCGACTGTCTTGCATTTTATTTGTTTTCCGCGCGCCGTAATCGCCACGACGCCCTCCGTAAGACAGGCGATTTCTTCCGCACGCCCTTCTTTGGCGAGCTCGATGCAATACGCCATGCGGCTTCGGTCAATCTCCTCGCCGCTTCCGGCAAAGGATACGAGTGCACTCAGCACCCGTTCTCCGAGCGAAACGCTCTCCGATTCGCCCTCCAAGCGAATTTTCACGCCCTCCACGTACGCAAGAATATCCAATTCCCGACAGAGAAAAGTCAAATTCTCGTCAAATGCGCCTAAAATATTCGCCAACTTGTCCACGGACTTCACGTCCACGGTTTTCGTAATTTTTTCCGTTTTTAACAACGTAACGCCTCCTAACGCGTTTCGCACACTGCACATTTTTCGTCGTCCGACAAAATCAGGGCGACGTATTTTATAAATTCATCGAAAGCAACGCGACATATTCCACTTTCACGTGAAACAATCCCTCGTTTCGTTCCGTTTGTCTACTGACGATATAGTCCCGTTCGGACAACCCCAATTCCAAATACGCCGTCGCGAACGCTTCCTCTTCCGTTTCAGCCTCGAAAACGCCCTCGTACACGCACCCTATTTTCGCACGCGCCACGACTTCGACGCATACCTGTCCGCCGTCTTGCGCGACTTTTCGTTCGTCGACCAGTACGTCGCCCCGCAATATCGTATCCCCGACGTTTTTTTGCGGTTCGCCTTTCAACACCGTCAAGGCAAGCAACGTCCCGTGCCGCTCGCTTCGCAGCGGACCGCTTTGCAAACGAGACTTTTCGAACGGACTGCAACGAATTTCCACCTGCGCGTAAAAACCTCGTTTTTGGACGGAGCAAAACTCCACGTCGTCTATCGCAAGCAACTGCGCGCAAACCAAGTCGAGCTTTTCCGTACGGAAAGGCGCAAACGGGACGATACCGACGCTTTCCAAAGCAATCTTCGCCTCGCGAGCGTATACGGCAGAACCCGTCAATTCCACTGCAAATACGTATCCGTCGAAATAGAGCAAAGCCGCCGCGCAGAGAAGCCCTCCGAGCAAAAGCCCGATCCTACGTTTTGCCTTCGCAAGATAACGTGCAGGTCCTTCCGTGCCGATTTTTCGCACCTTGAAAGGACTATATACGGATATATTATAACATACATTCGGATAAATTGCAAAAACTTTTTCGCTATCTTTTACGCTTACACTGAAAAGTATTTGATTTTTTTGTATTTTTTTTACGTGATAGAGGTCAATTCGCGCTCTTTTCAGTCGCAACAGCGCGCGCTGGGGCATAACGCCCTCCACCAAAAATCGATCGCGGGATTGAAAAATCGACATTTATTCGTCCTGCTCCGTAGGCACTAATTTCCCGATTTTCGTATTGTCTTTCAACACCGAACAGGAAAAAATATCGCCGCCGAGCTGCAAATCCCCGTCGCAATACTTTTCGATCGACAACCGAACGCCGAAAACTCGCACGCGACAATCCGAAAACGCAACGATTACTTCCCGAGGCGAAAAATCCTCCACGAACTTTACGTTTTCGAAATATCCGCCACCGCCGGGCAGAAACAGACAACGCGCCCCCGCAACGCCGTCCACGCTCTTAAAAATCTCCTCATATAATCGCATACGCCGCCTCCCCGTCTACTATATGACGAAAAAGACGTATTTATGCAAAGCGGCAAATCCGCCGCACAGGTATGCGTCGAGCTTCGAAAGCTGCCGACCGTGTACGGATTGAATCAACCGACTATATGAAACAAATCGTCGCGAACCTTGTTCGGTTCGTCCGTGCGACAAACGATCGTTAAAACGTCACCTACCCGAAGGCGAGTATCCCCGTCAGGCAGAATCACGTCGTCGTTACGCGCAATCTCCGTCACGCGCGCCCCGTCGGGCCACAACACGTCGCGCACTTCTCGGTTGTCAGCAATCGAACCTTCCGCAACCGTACAGACAAACACTTCCTTCAAAGCGCGCTCCCGTATGCCGTTCTCCAGCTCGTAAGCTTCCAACAATTCCTCGTAAATGCTGTCCGTACGGAACACTTCACTGCATATATACCCCAAAGATACCGCTATAATCACCGGCAACAAAGGCGCAAAGCTTCCTGTAAATTCGCAAATCATTACGATGGCGGTTATGGGTGCTTTCACAATCGTGGTAAAAAACGCCGCCATACAAATCATAATCATCAAATCGCAATACTGCTCGTTCATTCCGATTTTTACCAAAAAGGAATTCAGCAAGCCGCCCAGACACGCCCCGATGGCGATAACGGGAATAAAGATTCCGCAAGGAATTCCCGACCCGACGTTCACCGTCGTAATGATAAATTTCAAAACCAACGTAATGGTCAACGTCCAAACCAACCCCGTTCCGAACGCCGTCTGCATCGTAGACGAGGTCAAACCGCCGTACGTACCGAGATCTTCGATTAAATCGTGTCCGCCGCCCATAACACCCGTCGCAGCCAAAGAAACCACACCGCCCGACACGACGGCAATCATAATGCGCAAAGTCGTACGAAAACATTTTGGCTTTACGGACAATTTAGAAAACGCTTTTCGCATTTTCAAACACGCTTTGTAAAACAGCACGCCGAGCAAACCGCAAACAACCCCTGCCAACACGACGTACCCGTAACTACCGACGGGCATTTCGTGAAATACGTAGGAATGAAAAGAGCTTTGTACCTCTTTATGCAAAAGCCGATAAATCCACGTTCTTGTCAAAATTCCGAAAATCACGGAAGAAAACGAACAGATAAACACCTCGGGCGTAAATCGCTTATGCGCTTCCTCGAAAGCAAACGCCATTCCCGTCAACGGAGCGTTGGACGCAACCGCGAGCCCCGTACACGCGCCGCCCGTAATTTGATATCTTCGAATCATTTCGTTACGCCGCAACGTAGACGAAACGCCGTCGCCCGCGCATGCGCCGATAAAGACGCTCGGTCCTTCCGAACCGATAGACAGCCCCATAAACACGCTAAGCAGGCTCGCCGCGAACATCGCCGTAATATCTCGGTACCACTTAAACCGAATTACGCCGCGCGTCGCACCCTCCGCCTGCGGAATACCGCAACCGCCGATTACGCGGGAAAGTTCCGCCAACGCCCCTATCACGATTGAACCGAGCGCCAACGTCAAAAGCAACACGGGTATCCATATAGGATTTGCTCGAATATACGCATAGACGTTTCGAGAAATTTCCTCTCCTTCGTGCGCAAGGATATTAAAAAGCGTCACGACCGCCCCTGCAAAAACGCCCGTAACCGCACCGACGAAAATCAATTGCAGAAAATCTCGGTAAAAGTTTTTTAATTTTCCTTTGTTTTTCTTTTCTCGTTCCATATACGTTAAGCAAATTGCCCGTTGTAAAGTCTTGCATACGCACCGTTTTTCGCCAACAAATCGCTATGCGTACCCTTTTCCACGACGTGACCGTTCTCCATAACCAAAATGCAATCCGCACCGACGATCGTCGATAAACGATGCGCTACGACGAAAGAAGTCCTGCCCGACATCAATTTATCGAACGCGTCGTTAATTTTTCGTTCCGTACGCGTATCGATGGAAGAGGTCGCTTCGTCCAAAATCAGCATCGGCGGCTGCGCCAACATAATACGCGTGATACAGAGCAACTGTTTCTGCCCTTCCGAAAGGTTACCTCCGTCTTCGGACAGCACGGTATCGTACCCTTGCTCCATTCGACGAATAAAGCTGTGTGCGTGCGAAGCTTTCGCCGCGGCAATCATTTCCTCGTCCGTAGCGTCCGGTTTGCCCATTTTCAAATTTTCGCGCACCGTGCCGCACTTCAACCACGTTTCCTGCAACACCATTCCGTAACTGCTCCTCAATGACTTTCTCGTCAGTGCGCGCACGTCCTTTTCTTCTACGAACACCGCGCCGTCGTCCACGTCGTAAAACCGCATCAGCAAATTGATGAGCGTCGTTTTACCGCTCCCCGTTCTGCCGACAATCGCCACGCGCTGTCCGGGCGTAACGGTCAAAGACAAGTCCTCTATCAATTTCCGATCCTTACGATAAGAAAAAGCTACGTTTTCCAAACGCACGTTCCCGTGTACTTCCGCCAATTCCGCCTTACCGACATCGGAACTTTCCTCCGTTTCGTCCATCAATTCAAAAATCCGAACGGCGCAAGCGAACGAGCTTTTCAGCTCCGTAATCACGCCCGTAATTTCGTTGAACGGCTTGGTATACTGATTGGCGTAAGACAAAAATTTCGTCAAACCGCCCACGGTAAACACACCGCCTGCCACGTCCAACGCACCGAGCAACGCCACCAAAGCGTAGACAAGGTTGTTAATGCACCGCGTAGACGGATTCACCAACGAAGAATAAAACGTCGCGTTCATCGCGGATTTCTCCAAGCGAGCGTTAATCTCGTCAAACTTCGCCTCGTTCGCGCGCTCATGCGAGAACGCCTGCGTCGTCTTCAATCCGGCAATCGCTTCTTCGGTAAACGCCGTCTGCTCGCCACGCGTCTGCGCCTGTTCTTTGAAATACTTATGCGTATGCGTCGCCACGAACTTTGCCACAAACAGCGAAATCGGCGTCACCAACACCACGACCAAACCGATTTTTACATTGGTGACAAGCATGAACACAATCGTACCGAGAATCGTCATAATCCCCGTAAAGAATTGCGTGAATCCCATCAAAAGCCCGTCCGAAAACTGGTCGGCGTCCGCGACGATACGGCTCACCGTATCCCCGTGCGCATGCGTATCGATATATTGCAAAGGCAAAGCGGAAAGCTTTCGAAACGCGTCTTTCCGGATATCCCTGACAACGTTACAGGAAATGCGGTTATTGCAAAGACTGAGCAACCACTGCGACACCGCGGAAATCCCTACCGCAGCGACAACTTTCCAGAAAATGGTTTTCAAATCGTCCCACAAAACGGCGCCCTCCACGATGCAATCGATCGCGTCGCCGAAAAACACGGGAATACAGAGCGTCGCCGCAACCGTAATCATAGAAAATAAAAGTGCCCCGATCAAAGAAAGCGGATATTTCGCGACGTAGCGCAACACGCGCGAAAGCGCGCCTTTACCTTTTTTCACCTGCTTACTCATTGCGCACCTCCTTTGTCGTCCGATTCGTATTGCGAGAAGTAAATTTCACGATACACGTCGCAAGTTTCCATCAATTCCGCATGCGTACCCATACCTACCGTTTCTCCGTCGTCCAACACGATAATTTTATCGGCGTCGCGCACGGAAGAAGCACGCTGCGAAACGATGAATACCGTTGTATCCAACTTCCCGATTTCCTTACGAAGCGCGGCGTCCGTTGCATAATCGAGCGCCGAAGAAGAATCGTCCAAAATCAAAATATCCGGTTTTCGAACCAACGCGCGCGCAATCGTCAAACGTTGCTTTTGTCCGCCCGACAAATTTTTACCGCCTTGCTCGATCACGGCGTCCAAACCGCCTTTATCCGCAACGACGTCCTCCGCCTGTGCGATACGCGCCGCTCTCATTAGCTCCTCGTCCGACGCGTCCGCTTTACCCCAACGCAAATTGTCGCGAATCGTTCCCTTGAACAAAACGGCTTTTTGCGGCACGATACCGATACGCGCGCGCAATTCGTCTTGTACGGCTCGATCCCGTACGTCCAGTCCGTCAACGCGTACCTGCCCGCCGCTCACGTCGTAAAAATGCGGAATCAAATTCACCAAAGTACTCTTCCCCGAACCCGTACCGCCGATCACCCCGACCGTTTCGCCGCGACGCACGGTAAAGGAAACGTGACTAAGCGCATCCTCCGCCCCCTCGATATATTTCATCGAAACGTCGTCGAACACGATAAACGCTTCGTCAACATTCCGTTCCGTATTTTCCGTCAACTGCAAAGACGGTTGCATTTTCAAAACCGCCTCGATACGAGAACCGCTCGCCGCGGCTTTCGTCACCAAAACGATCAAATTTGCAAGCTTGACAAGCTCCACCAAAATTTGTCCCATTAAGTTGTACAGCGCAATCACGCTACCCTGCGATAAATTTCCGCCGTCCACGCGAATCGCGCCCGTCCACAGCAAAACGATAATGGCTATATTCACCAACACGCAAGTCATCGGATTGGTAATCGCCGATACCGCCCCGACGAATTTTTTGCTCTTGTTGAGCGATTCGTTTCTGCGGTTAAACAGCTCCCGTTCCTCCTCTTCGCGACAAAACGCGCGAAGCACGCGTGCCCCCGTCAGATTTTCCCTCGTAGACAGAAGCACGTCGTCCAAATCTCCTTGCGATTTTTTATAGAGCGGCATACAAAGGAACATCACCGCAAACACCACGACGGCAAGTGCGGCAATAGCCCCTGCAAAAACGCCGATAGAGGACGGATCGATGAAACACGCCGTAATCATCGCACCGAACACGATAAACGGCGAACGAAGCAACAAACGTAAAAACAGATTGATACCCGATTGTAGCTTTTCCACGTCGCTCGTCATTCGCGTGAGCATAGTGGACGCGCCGATTTTGTCGATATCCTTATAGCTCAACGATTGCAATTTCTTAAACAAATCCCGACGAACGCCTGCGGAAACACCCGTCGCGGTGCGCGCGGCGAAATATTGCGCCGTCACGGCAAACAACAAGCCGACAACCCCGAATACCGCCAACACGATGCACATTTTCACGATAAACGCCCTATCCGCATTCGGATAACCGCCGTTTATCTGTTCTCCCAAGCCCTTGTCCACAATCAAACTTACCACGAACGGCACCAACAGCTCGAACGTGGCTTCCATAAGCTTAAAAAGCGGACCTAAAAGGCTCTGCCAAAAATAAGGTTTGAAATAAGTAAGTATTTTCTTCATAGCTACATTATTATACACGAATATCCTTAAAATTGCAAGAAAAATACAGAACGGAGCGAAGAAAACTTCGCTCCGTAAACGCTTTTTAACAATGACAACCGCCGCAGCCGTCGCAGCCGCCGCACGTATCTTTTTCCTCCCCGAAGGAAAGAACGAATTGATACAGTTCTTTCAAATTTCGAATTTCCACCAAACGTTCCCCGTCTTCGGTAGAATGCAACTTCTCGTTTGCCCTGCAAGTACGCACCGCGTTCAACAAACGGTTGCTTACGACGATAAACGCAAAAAACAGTCCCAGCCAAACCGCCGCAAATACGACGGTCGGTACAATATACCGAGAATCGGGGGAGCTGGTAATCTTTCCCGCAAAGAAAATCGCAAACCCGAGCGCGACAAGCATCGGTAACGTCACGCAACCGAACGCAATCAAACGAGTTTTCAAACGTTCTTTCAAATATTCGCGACGCTTCTCCTGTTTTTCCTTGACCGTTTTACAGAGCGGCTCTTCCTCCTCGCACAGCTCGTCCATACGTTTTCTAAACGTGTCGCCGTACATATCTTTGATTTGCCGCATCGTGACAAACCCGACGTCGTATTCAAAATTCTCCACGCCGTATTCGATATAATCGGATACAAATTCGTCCGGTTTCGTAAAATCTTCCGTGCGCGACTTCCAATACCCCAACCGCGTGCGCATTGCCAAAGCTTCGTCCTCCTCCTCGGAAAGAAGCTTCGCCGCCTCGCCGTATTTTTCGGTTGCCGCAACGTAGTCCTCTATCCCGAACAAAGCGTCCGCTTCCGCACAAAGAATCTCGCAATTCGCTTTCTTCTCCGCGAGTTTTTCCTCTTTTTCACGCAGCTTCTTTTCCAATTCCTCGGGCGTCAAGCCGATAAACTCTTCGTCCAATTCCTCTTGCGCCTCTTCCGGAAATTCAAAAGCCACTTCGTCGCAATCTTCTTCGGTTTCCGTTTCCGACGTCAACTCGTCCGTGACGTCTACATAGCCGTCTTTCGTCTTTTTCAGGCGAATGCCTCTGCCGTACTCGTCGTCGATAATTCTTTCTTCCATATCGTTCTCCCTATTTTATTCTATTTCGTCCTCATCGAATCGAAAAGGATTTCTAAAAATTCGTCTACACTCGTATTCGGGCACAACACTCCGCGCGACAATCGTCCCACACGCGCCTTTGTAACGGCTCTGCGCCCAGAAACACAGTTCCCGAGATTCAAACAAGCCGATTACGCAACTTCCCGAACCCGTCATCACCGCACCGAGCGGCGAAAACGAAAGCATTTCTTCATAAGCGGTTTTCACCTCCGCATTAAGGCTTGCCGCAGGCGTAAACAAGTCGTTCGTCAAATACCTGCCCACGTCGTTTATATTCTCCTCCAACAATGCGGTAACGGCTTTCCCCGTCAAACTTTCCTTTTCGTCCGTCGAAGGCAACTCGTCGTACGCACGATAGCACGCCCCTGCGGAAACGGAAGTTTTCGGACAAAGCAGCAACATATACAGCTCCTTTTTCGTCCGTAAAGGAAATATCTTTTCGCCCCTGCCCTGCATACGGGCAAAACCGCCCGACAGCATATATCCCGTATCGCTACCCAATTCGTCGGCGAGCGTTTTCAACGCCGTGCGATCGGTCACGCCGTACAGCTTTGCCATACCGTTCAGCACCCCCGACACGTCTGCGGAAGAACCGCCCAGTCCCGCACCGATAGGAATATCCTTAAACACGGTAATATCGGCTCCGTTCGTTTGAAAGCGTTCGCTAAACGCCTCCGCCGCACGTAAGGCGTTGTTTCGTTCGGGGGGGATAGTTTCGCTTCCCAAACCGTGCATCGTGACGGAGCTGAGCGTATTTTTGCGTTTCCGTAAAACGAGCGTGTCGAACACGTCGATACTGCAAACGAGCGAATCCAACACATGATATCCGTTTTCTCGCCCGACGATCTCCAACGTCAAATTCACTTTTGCATACGATTTTAGTTTTACCGAATTCATCTTATAAAAAACGCGACAAGGAAGAGCCTTGTCGCGCGCCTTCTATCGGTATTGTACCATATTTTTTTCGAAATTTCAATACTTTATAGGCATTTTTTGCATTTTTCACTTAATTTGTCGATAAACGAAGATACGATTCCCCTCTTTCACCGGAAATTCCAAAGAAGGATTACTCTTCACCAGCTCTTCGGGCGTACAACCGAGCCGCTTAGACACCTCCCACAAATCCTCGCCGACGCGCGGAATAAACAGAGAAAATGCGCTCTCGCTCGCTTCGCGCTCCGCTCCCTCCGTCACTTCCGTCACGTAATTGCAAGGCTGTTCGATATAACTGCGCAAGCTCAGTTTCAAAGTGGCTTCGGCATCCGTTTCGCCGCTTTTCTTACGTCGCACGTTCAAGCCGCACACGATACAATCCGCCTCGACGACGTCCCCGTCCGTTTCCACGGGAATGCTTACGGGCATATCGAGCCTTACCGAGCGATGCGTCCCGTCCGAACCGAGCAAAAGCACGTCTGCCGAAACAACGCCTTCCGCCTCCGTACCGTGTTCCGTTTTCCTGCAAGTCAGCTCCGCGCGCGGCAATACCGCCGCCAACAATGCGTACTCCCCGTCCGCCTCCGGCGAAAGCACCGCCGCGCCGCTGACGCGTTCGCTCCGTTTTACCGTTCTCGACAAATACCTGCCCGTATCTTTTTGCATTTTTAGGCTTGTTTCGCAATCGGTGGCAAAGGCATCCACCGCCACTGAAAGCTCCTCACGGGTAGACAGGAAACAATCGACGGAAAGACAATAGGTAAACAGGATTTTGCTTCGATTTTTCTCCTCGTCCACGCCTGCGTCTATCTGTGCGGAACGTATACGCACGCGCGCCCAAGCCGTCACGTCGCCGAACGCTTCGTCGCAAGGAAGCTGCACGCGAAAAGTCGTCAACCGCTCGTAAGAACAAACGGAATTTTCTCCCGTTAACGCACAAATATTCAGATTCAGCTCCCCTTCCACCTCGATTTGTCCGTCTTTCGCAACAACCGTTCCGACTACCGCGTTTTCGCTGTGCAACAGGATATCCCCGACCGTTTCCGTTTCAAATTCGTCCTCGCCTTCCGTTTCCCCGGAAACGCAAATCGTACGACAAAAACTTTGCGTTTCTTTTCGGCAAACCAACGCATCTCCGCCCGTCAAATATTCGATTTGGCGATTTCCGTAAACGGGAATTTCCGCTTCCACCACAATCGTCACGTACAGTCCGGAGCCTTCCCTTCGATAATTCACGTTATCCGCAGACAACAACGCTTTCGCAAAGCAGGCGGGCGTCACGTCCTGCCCTTCGGCTTTATGGAAAAATTCCGCACCGCGCTCCGCACGACATATTTTCTTCTCCCCGTCCTCGTAAACGATCCCCAACGTCACCTTGCCGCCGTATCGCACTTCTCCGTCCGCACAACTGCATTCCGTCGCCACAACGTTCGCCTGCAACGCCAACACGCCGCTGATCTCCGCACCGGGAAGTCGGCATTCCACGACGGAACGGCTCGTCAAACGACAAACCTCGCCCACGTATCGATAATTTTCATATTGCGGTTTCATATCACTTCGCTCCTTTCTTTTATTCCTGTTTATCCTATTCGTCGACCTGTACGAATATGTATAAAAAAGCGATTTTTTGCACATACTTCTTCTATGATTAAACCGACCAAAAACATCAAAGACGTCAAACAAATGGTAAGAGCCTGTTCCGCACAACGCGTAGCCGTAAAAGTCAATTTAGGCAGAAACAAATCCGTCCGCTATTCGGGCGTGCTTTCGGGGATCTACCCGGCGCTTTTCACCGTCAAACCGGACGATGCGGACTTTTTGGGCAAAACCGCCTATTCTTATTCCGACGTATTATGCGGAAACGTCAAAATCAAACGCCTGTAAAGCGATAATCCGGTAAAATTTTTCATTGTCGCATTACGATAAATACGGAACAAAAAAATAGGCTGTCGCAAATCATAAAAAATTTGCCGACAGCTTATTTACTTTATAAAATTTTTTTCAAAAATTGCCCCGTATAGCTTCGCTCCGCCTTCGCCACTTCTTCGGGAGAACCTTCGCAAACGATCGTTCCGCCGCCGTTGCCGCCTTCCGGACCCAAATCTATCAAATAGTCCGCCGTTTTGATAACGTCCAGATTGTGTTCGATGACCAAAACGGTATTGCCGCCCTCCCGCAACTGCAACAAAATTTTAATCAACTTATCCACGTCATAGCTATGCAACCCCGTCGTAGGCTCGTCCAAAATATACAACGTTTTTCCCGTGGAGCGTTTGGAAAGCTCCGTTGCGAGTTTGACGCGTTGCGCTTCGCCGCCCGAAAGCGTCGTAGAACTTTGCCCTAACTTGATATACCCCAGCCCCACGTCATTGAGCGTTTTGATTTTGTTATATATGGAAGGCACGGGTGCAAAAAATTCGCAAGCCTCTTCCACCGTCATTTCCAAAATGTCGGAAATACTCTTCCCCTTGTACTTCACTTCCAACGTTTCACGGTTATAACGCTGCCCGCCGCACACCTCGCACGGCACAAAAATATCCGGCAAGAAATGCATTTCGATTTTTATAATGCCGTCGCCGAAACAATGTTCGCACCTACCGCCGGAAATATTGAACGAAAACCGTCCCGCCTTATAACCGCGTTCCTTTGCGTCGGGCGTCATCGCAAACAAATCTCGAATGGCGTTGAACACGCCCGTATACGTCGCCGGATTACTGCGAGGCGTCCTGCCGATCGGCGATTGATCTATCGCAATGACTTTATCGAAATATTCCACGCCGTCCGCTCTATCGTATTCACCGAGTTTATGTTTTGCGCCGTTGTACTTGTTGGCAAGCAAGGGATAAACGATTTCGTTTACAAAACTCGATTTACCACTCCCGGACACCCCCGTCACCGCCGTAATTAACCCGACGGGAATTTTCACGTCGATATTTTTCAAATTGTTCTGTCTGCAACCGTAGAATTTTAACCATTTTCCCGTAGGCTGCGCACGCACGGACGGTGTTTCGATTTTCCGTCTGCCTGCCAAGTAATCGCCCGTAATCGAACGAGGTTCCGCCATAATTTGCGCCTGCGTTCCGCACGCCACGACCTCGCCGCCGTGCACGCCGGCTTTCGGCCCGATGTCCACGATATAATCCGCCGCACGAACGGTATCTTCGTCATGCTCGACGACAATGAGCGTGTTCCCCAAATCGCGCAATCCTTTGAGCGAATTTAACAATTTTTCGTTGTCGCGTTGATGCAAACCGATGCTCGGCTCGTCCAGAATATACAACACGCCGCTGAGCGCGCTCCCGATTTGCGTCGCCAAACGAATACGCTGGCTTTCGCCGCCCGAAAGCGTCACCGCCGTACGAGTCAACGTCAGATAATTCAAACCGACGTTCCGTAAAAATCCCAAACGGCTGTTGATTTCTTTGATGATCGCGTCGGCGATCAAATGTTGCGTCGGCGTAAGCCGTTCCGTCAAACCGTCCATAAAGGCACAGAGTTTATCCACCGACATTTCGCAAAGTTCCCAAATGTTTTTACCGCCTACGTATACGGAAAGAGCTTCTTTTTTCAAGCGTTTCCCGCCGCAACCGTCGCAAGGCGCGTTTCTCATCAATCGTTCGATATCGCTCTTCACACCGTCGGAAGTCGAATTGGCATATCGACGTTGCAAATTATTCACGTACCCTTCCCAAGTTTTTTTGAAGCTCCCGGAAAAAGAGCGTGTTTGATATTGCATATCCACGCTTTTCTCGCTTCCGTACATCAAAATATCGTAAATCTCGCTCGGTAAGTCTTTCACGGGCACGTCCAAAGAAAAGCCGTACGCTTTGGACAATGCGGAAAGTTCCATCATCGCCATGGAATTAGAGCCTAAATTCCAACCCGTAACTTTCATCGCGCCCTCACGGAGCGTTTTATTCTTATCCGGGCACACCAAATCGGGGTCGACGAATTGCTTGAACCCGAGTCCCGAACACGTCGGACACGCACCGTAAACGGTATTAAACGAAAACAAACGCGGCTCTATCTCCTCGATGGAAATTCCGCAATCCGGGCAAGCGTAATTGACGGAATACAATTCCTCCTCCCCGTCGCAATCGATAATCACCAACCCGTCCGCAAGTTTCAACGCGGTTTCCAAACTATCCGTCAAACGCTTTTGAATCGTAGATTTGATAATCAACCTGTCCACTACGACGGAAATATTGTGTTTGATATTTTTTTCGAGTTTTATCTCTTCTTGCAAATCGTAAACGATTCCGTCGATTTTTACTCTGCCGAAACCGCTTTTTTTGAACCCGTTCAACTCTTTTACGTACTCGCCCTTTCTTCCTCGCACCACGGGCGCGTTGACGAGGATTTTGCTTCCCTCGGGCATCGCCATGACTCTGTCGCAAATTTCGTCCACCGTCTGTCGCCGAATTTCTCTGCCGCATTTCGGACAATGCGGCGTACCGATCCTCGCGAACAGCAAACGGAAATAATCGTAAATTTCCGTCACAGTTCCCACGGTCGAACGCGGATTTCGCGAAGTCGTTTTTTGATCGATGGAAATCGCAGGCGACAATCCGTCGATGCTTTCCACGTCCGGCTTTTCCATTTGCCCCAAAAATTGCCGCGCGTAGGAAGACAAGCTCTCTACGTACCGCCTTTGTCCTTCGGCAAAAATCGTATCGAATGCAAGCGTGGATTTACCGCTCCCCGATACACCCGTAAACACCGTCAATTTGTTTCGGGGAATCGTCACGCTCACGTTTTTCAAATTGTTCTCTTTCGCACCTTTTATCGCTATTTCTTCTTTCATATCTTCAACCGTTCCTTTCGTACCTGTCCTACGCGTTTTCATCGCGCACACGGCATACCGAAATTTGCGAAACGCATACTTGATATTGCCGTTTTTTCTATTTCTGTGCCTTACGAAGTTTCAATTTCAACTCCGCTATCTTTTCTCGAATTTCAATCGCACGTTCGAAATTGAGCTGACCGCTCGCCACCTTCATCAACGCTTTCAGCTTCTCTATCTCATCGGGAATATCCTGCATCTTGATATCGTCGTCCGTCGTTTTCTTCGTAACCATTAACGTGGACTTCACTTCCTTGATAATGGTTTTCGGCACAATCCCGTGCGCCTTGTTGTATTCGTCCTGAATCTCCCGTCGACGATTTGTCTCGTCGATGGCACGTTTCATACTATCCGTCGTCACGTCCGCATACATTACGACTCGCCCTTCGCTGTTACGCGCCGCTCTGCCGATGGTCTGAATGAGTGACGTTTCGCTCCGCAAAAAGCCTTCTTTATCGGCGTCGAGAATCGCCACGAGCTTCACTTCGGGCAAGTCCAACCCCTCACGAAGCAAATTGATACCGCAAAGCACGTCGAATTCCCCCAAGCGCAAACCGTTGACGATATCGATACGTTCCAACGTATCCACGTCGCTGTGCATATATTTCACCTTCACGGCATGTTCTTTCAAGAAGTCCGTCAATTCTTCCGCCATACGTTTCGTAAGCGTGGTAATCAACACCCTGCCGCCGTCCGCTACGACACGGCGAATTTCCGACAACAAATCGTCGATTTGCCCTTTCGTCGGACGGACGGTGATCGGCGGATCGAGCAATCCCGTCGGACGAATGAGCTGTTCCACCCGTTGCTCCGCTTGTTCCAACTCATACGGAGCAGGCGTCGCCGAAACGCAAATGAGTTGCGGCACGCGCGCGTCGAATTCCTCAAACGTGAGCGGACGATTATCATAAGCGGCACGCATGCGAAAGCCGTATTCCACCAAGTTTTTCTTTCTGGACAGATCCCCGTGATACATCGCGCGAATTTGCGGAATGGTCCTGTGACTCTCGTCGATGAACCCCAAAAATTCCCCGGAAGGGAAATAATCGAGAAGCGTAAACGAAGGCTGTCCCGGCTGTCTGCCGTCAAAATAGCGACTGTAATTTTCGATACCGCTGCAATACCCGATCTCGCGCATCATCTCCAAATCGTGTTCGGTGCGTTGTTTCAGGCGTTGCGCCTCCAAAATCTTTCCGTCCTCCTCGAACGCACGCACCTCGCCCTTCAAGTCCTCCTCGATCATGGCGAGCGCGCCTTTCAGCTTCTCAGTCCCCACGGCATACTGGCTGGCAGGGAAAATCGCCACGTGCGACAACTCGTTGAGTTTATTCCCCGTCAAAGCCTCCACTTCGTAAATTTTCTCTATCTCGTCTCCCCAGAACTCCAAGCGAATCGCCACCTCGGAATTGGACGCGGGAAAAATTTCCAAACTGTCACCGCGGACGCGAAACGTCGAACGCTTAAAGTCCACGTCGTTACGCGCATATTGCAATTCGATGAGCTTCCGCATCAATTCGTTGCGTTCCCATTCCATGCCAGGACGCAAAGAAAGCGACAAACGAAAATATTCCTCGGGCGCACCGAGACCGTATATACAGGACACGGACGCCACGACCAACACGTCTTTCCGCTCCATTAACGAACCGGTCGCACTGTTACGAAGCTTATCTATTTCGTCGTTCATGCTCAAATCTTTCTCGATGTACGTATCCGTAGAGGGAATGTAACTTTCGGGTTGATAGTAATCGTAATAGGACACGAAATACTCCACGCGATTCTCGGGAAAAAACTCCCGAAACTCGTTGCAAAGTTGCGCGGCGAGCGTCTTGTTGTGTGCGATAACGAGCGTCGGTCGATTGACGTTTTCGATAACGTTCGCCATCGTAAAGGTTTTTCCGCTCCCCGTGACGCCGACCAAAACCTGCGTACGAAGTCCGTCCAAGACTCCTTCCGTCAATTTCTCTATTGCCTGCGGCTGATCCCCCGTCGGCGCAAACGGCGCGTGTAACTTAAAATCCATTTTTTATCCTCAAACAAATGTTTGTATCATTATAGCACAACCGACGAAAAAAGTAAACAACTTGTACGAACTTTTTTCAAAATATCCACTTCAAAATCAACCCTACAAGGAAAGCGATCACGGCGGAAGTCACCGCCCAGACCACTTTAAGCGCGGCGTCCCGTCGCATCTGCGTATGCACGCGCTGAAAAGCGAACCCGTTCACTCGAAGGGAAATCACGTACATCTTCTCCCCTTTCCGTTCGGAAGAGAGCAATTCAAAATAATTATCCAACGACAACGCGTCCAAAATCTTTTCCAATTTCTCCTCCGTGTATCCTCTTTTTCTCGGCAACAACGACAGTAATTCCGCAGGCGAAATCAAACACACGCCCCTTCCGACGCAGAGCGAATACACCGCGCCCATCACTTCGCTTTCCTGTCTGTTCAGCATATTGCCCTCCGTTCTTTTCGTACACGGTAGGCACATAAATCATTCAACGAATACCTGCCTGCCGCGTTTTTATATAGTATACTCCGTTCCGACGTCTTTCATTCGCACGGGATTTTCCACACTTTTTTAATTTTTAAGGAAAATTTTTCGACAAATTAACGGTTACAGCCTGCAAACGCTGTCTTTTTTCAGGGAAATATGTTATAATAAGACACAAACAAAATTCGTCGGGCGCAACCGAAAAAAATTCCGTTACGTCCGCAGAGGTTATTATGCCTGCAGTTTACGCACATTATTCTTTCGGCGAAAAGGTTCTCGACTCCTTACCGCACACGCTTGCGGAACGTTTCTCGCGATTTCACGAAGCGTTCGCCTTAGGCACGCAAGGTCCGGATATATTATTTTATCACCGCCCCTTAAAGAAAAACCCAACCCGACAAAAAGGTTCGGATATGCATTTCGCCGCAGCCGAAAGCTTTTTCTCCCGCCAAGCGAAACGTTTAACAAACGAAAACCACGTAACGCCGCAAAACGGTGCGTGGCTTCCTCGCTCCGCCGAAGCCGCTTACGTGGCGGGATTCATTTGTCATTTCGCCTTAGACGTGTACGCGCACCCGATTGTATACGAATTGCAATCGACAGGCGTCTCCCACGGAAAAATAGAATCGGAATTCGACAAATATCTTTTACGAAAAGACGATAAACCCGTTCGCGGATACAACACCGCACAATTCGCCGTTTGCCGAAACGGCACGGCAGAAGCCTGCGCAAACGTATTGGACGTTACGACGGAAGAGATACGTCTTGCCGTAAAAACGATCCGCAAAATCAACGGCTGGTTCTCTCAAAAACACGAAACGTTCCACGTGCTTGCGCATACCGCACTCAAGCTCGTCGGGCTGGACGAAAAATTCGGAGATATGTTTTTAAGAAAACACGACGATCCTCGCTGCGAAACGTGCAATCTTCGCTTAAACGAAGCTCTGCAATCCGCCGTGCCTTTTACGGCAACGCTCTTGACGGAATATTTTTCTCGCATTTCGGAGTTTGCCGCAGGAGAACGCTTAAACGACTTTTTTCAAAATAATTACACGGGAGGACCTATGTAATGGCAAAATTCAACAAACTGGAAAAGCAATGGATTCTGTACGACGTCGCAAATTCCGCCTATACTCTGTTAAGTACCGCGCTGTTGGCGTTTTATTTCAATTTCCTTTCCCCGTCGGAAAGTTTGACGTCCGTTTGGGGCGCGACCAACGTCATCGTCACGATTATCGCCGTACTCCTCTGCCCGATTATGGGTACGTATGCCGATTTCAGTAAAAAACGAAACGTATTCATGCTGTTCGCGTCCGTCGGCATCATCGGTTGTACGCTATTGTCGATTTTCAGCCCGATGAAAGACTTCTCTTTTGCAGGGCTTTTGTTTCTCATCGTCTATATCGTAACCGAAGTCGGCTACACTTCGGCAAACGTTTTCTATGACTCCATGCTTTCGGACGTCACCACGGACGAAAACATGCACGACGTTTCCGCAAGCGGTTACGCATGGGGCTATATAGGAAGCTGCGTTCCCTTTATTCTCTGCCTTGTTTTATACGTCCTCGGCGACATGGTTTTCGTGGAGAAAGTCGGCGACGTCGTCAATAAGCCGTACCTCGGCACTTGCTTTTCACTCTGTTGCTTGATTACGGCGGCTTGGTGGTTCCTTTTCACCTTACCCTTGTATAAAAATTACAAACAACTGCATTTTTTACAACGTCCGCACCACCCCGTCAGAGAAACGTTCAAACGACTCGGTTCGATCTTTAAGGAACTGACAAAGAACAAGAAAGCTCTGCTTTTCCTATTCGCTTATTTCTTCTATATCGACGGCGTACATACCATCATCAAAATGGCAATGACCATCGGGAACGACCTGCAATTCGAAAATTTCGGCACTGTTAAGCTCGTCCTCGCGCTGTTCGTTACGCAAATCGTAGCCTTCCCGTTCGCGATTTTATTCGGGAAGCTTTCTTCGAAAGTCAAATCCGAAGCGTTGCTGATTGTCGGCATCGCTTCGTACACAGCCATCGGCGTCCTCGCCGTATTTCTGCGTCAGGAATGGCAATTCTGGGTCATGGCGGTCGGCGTGGGCATGTTCCAAGGCGGTATCCAAGCCATGTCCCGTTCCTACTTCACTAAAATCGTTCCCAAAGAAAAGACGGGAGAATTTTTCGGAATTTACGATATTTTCGGCAAGAGTGCGGCAATCCTCGGCGTAGGATTGATTTCCTTGCTGAGCAGTTTCTTTCCCTTAAAGGACGCCACGTGGATCAACGTCGCGTTGCTCCCTCTGCCGATTTTGTTCGCCATCGGTCTGATACTGTTTATTATTTCCATAAAAATTCCGTCCTCGTCAAACGACGAAAAACGTTAACGGACGAAAATCAATCTACACGATAGAAGCCTAACGTTTGGTTACTCATCGATAAAAGATACCTTTTCAAAAGGGAGTCGTTAAAAAACGACTCCCTTTTTCTTACCTTAAAAATCGAATTCCAAAAGTCTTCGCGCTTTTTTACTCCGTGCAATCGGTGCAAACTCGTTTTCGCTTTCAAAGTATTTCACAAAAATTTTCCCCTGTCGTTCCTTACGTTTTTATAACGTCGCGACGACTTCCACTTCCGCAAGTACGTTCTTCGGCAACGTCTTTACCGCCACGCAACTTCTTGCCGGTTTCGTCGTGAAATACTTCCCGTACACGGCATTGAAAGCCGCAAAATCTTCCATATTCGCCAAAAAACAAGTCGTCTTGACCGCTTTTTCGAAACTGCTGCCCGCGGCGTTCAACACCGCGCCGAGGTTCTGCATAATCTGCTCCGTCTGTGCTTCTATCGTCGCCGCCTCCACGTTGCCCGTTTCGGGATTAATGGGAATCTGCCCCGACGTAAACACCATACCGTTGCAGACAACCGCCTGCGAATACGGCCCGATCGCCGCAGGCGCTTTTTCCGTGGTTATCATAATACATTCCGACATATTCTTTTCACCTCACTATAACAATTTGAATCCGCCATCCGTCAACGCACGACGGATCTGCTCGATATGCTCGAAGTTCCTCGTCTCCAACACGATACGCAAATAACAGCCGTTAACGTCCGCACCCTCGTTTGCTCTCTCGTGATGTACCGAAGTCACGTTCCCGCCCAAATCCGCAATAATTCGAGAAACGTTTTTCAGTTGTCCGGGCTTATCTGCGAGTTCTATCATCAGCTGACAATTCCTGCCCGACATCAAAAGTCCGCGTTTGATAACGCGCGATAAAATCGTCACGTCGATATTTCCGCCCGACAACACACAGACGGCTTTCTTGCCTTGCAAGTCCGCTTTCCCGAACATTGCCGCCGCCACCGCCACCGCGCCCGCGCCCTCGGTTACGAGTTTATGCTGCTCCATCAGCGCAAGTATCGCCGCCGAAATCTCGTCGTCGGAAACCGTCAACACCTCGTCCACGTATTTCTCGCAAAGCGCATACGTCAAAGTTCCCGGTTTTTTTACGGCAATTCCGTCCGCAATCGTCGAAACGGAATCCAATTCCTCGATTGCCCCGTGCGCCAACGCGTTTTTCATGGACGGCGCGCCTTTCGCCTGCACGCCGTACACTTTCACGTGCGGATTTAACGTCTTGACGGTATAGGCGATGCCCGAAATCAAGCCGCCTCCGCCGATCGGCACAAGCACTGCGTCGAAGTCGGACAACTGCTCGATCAGTTCCAATGCGATCGTGCCTTGCCCGGCAATAACATCCTCGTCGTCGAAGGGATGAATGAACGTATATCCTTTCTCGTCGCGAAGTTGCAACGCTTTTTTGTACGCGTCGTCGTAAACGCCCTCGACCAAACAAACTTCCGCACCGTAACTTTTTGTCGCCTCTACTTTGGATATAGGCGCACCGTCCGGCAGACAGATCACGGCTTTTATTCCGTTCTTTTTCGCAGCCAACGCCACGCCTTGCGCATGATTCCCCGCGGAACAGGCAATCACGCCGCGCTCCCGTTCCTCTTTGGACAATCGGCTCATTTTATAATATGCGCCGCGAACCTTAAACGAACCCGTCACCTGTAAATTTTCCGTCTTTAAGTATAACTCCGCCCCGGGGCAAAGTTTCGGCGCATACAACACGTCCGTCTTTCTTGCCACGCCTTTCAAAACGTTGCTCGCCCTATATACGTTATCGATCGTCAACATAACCTACCTCAATGAATTGACAAATTGCTCCGCACACCTCGCCGAGCGATTTCCTTTTTTGAGCGCGAACGCCTCCGCACTCGTATCCAGCCGTTCGTCTACGGGAATGCCGTAGCGTTCCGCAAGCCGATGCACGATTTCCAAATATAATTTCTTGTCCGGACGAGAAAACAACACCGTCAAACCGAACCGTTCCGACAGCGACAGCGTTTCCTGCAAAGTGTCGTTTCTATGCACGTCGTCGCCTTCGCGATCCCCGAAACTTTCCTTAACGATGTGCCGACGGTTGCTGGTGGCATAAATGACGGCATTGTCCGCTTTCGCGCTCGCAGAACCCTCCAACGCCGCCTTCAACATACCGAAATCGTCGTCGTTTCGATTAAACGACAAATCGTCGATGAAAATAATAAATTTCAACGGATTGTCGCTCACTCTGCCCATGACGTAAGGCAGAAAACAAAGCTGATCCTTACGAAGCTCTATCAGGCGCAATCCGTCGTCGAAAAACGCATTTGCGACCGCTTTGACGGTGGACGATTTTCCTGTGCCGGCATCGCCGCAGAGCAACGTATTCGCCGCAGGTCGTCCCTCGATAAACGCACGTGTATTTTCCACCACCTGTTCCCGTTCCGCCTCGTAACCGATAAAACTTTCCATGGAGATTTTATCCGCACTGACAATCGGCTCGATTTCCCGTTCGTCCGAAAGTCGAAACATGGGATAAGAAGAAAACACCCCGTAGCCGTATCGTTGAATATTTCGCAACCTATCCGCATAGGCAGCACCCAGGTCTGCGTTCACGGATATAAACTTCGGAAGATTTATGCCGTCTTCTCCCATTTCCCGAGCAAAATCTTCCGCAACCAACGCCGAAAAACTCGAAAACGTTTGCAATTCCCGAAACGCCGCCTCTAAAATCTGCGGAGGCATGTCGTTTCCGCGTGCCGCTGCACGTACATATACGTTTTCGTCGGCAAATACGATTCGTTTCGTCAACTCCGTCAAATTGCCGCCGTGCGTATAAATTTCCGAAACGAACGCACCGTAAACGCGCAGTTTTTCCGTCGTCGAACAGCCGTTGCAAAATGCGTCGAACAGCGTAAAAATCGGTGCGTCGAGCGTTTTTCTGAATACGGCGCAAACGCTCAAATCCCTTTGTATTTTCCGTAACTTACTTTCCATGGTATAGATTCTCTATAATTTTATCCGTCATTTCCGTCGTAGAGAGCGGACGTTCTCCGCCCAAATCCGCCGTACGATACCCCGCCTCCAACGTCTTATCCACAGCCGAAACGACATCGTCCGCCGCCGAACGTTCGTCAAACGCATACAACAGCATCATCGACGCCGACAAAATCGTTGCAATCGGGTTTGCTTTTCCCTGTCCTGCGATATCGGGGGCAGAGCCGTGAATCGGCTCGTACAATCCACGCGTTCCTTCGCCGAGCGACGCCGACGGCAACATACCGATAGAACCCGTAATCTGCGACGCTTCGTCGGAAAGAATATCCCCGAACATATTGCTCGTCACTATGACGTCGAACTGTGACGGATTCCGCACGAGTTGCATGGCGGCGTTATCCACCAATATATCGTTCACCGTCACGTCGGGATACTCCGTCGCGATTTCATGCACGATTTTTCGCCAAAGCCGAGAAGTTTCCAACACGTTCGCCTTGTCGATACTCGTCACTTTTTTACGACGTTTTCTCGCCGTTTCGAACGCCACGCGCACGATCCTCTCGATTTCCGTACGGCTGTAACGTTCCGTATCGAACGCCTCTTCTCCGTATTTTCCTTCGCGATAACCGCGCTCTCCGAAATAAATACCGCCCGTCAATTCCCGTACGATCATGATATCGAAGCCGTCTTCGGCGATATCCGCCCGTAACGGGCACGCGTCTTTCAAAACGGGATACAGTTTCGCAGGACGCAGATTGGTAAACAAACCCATCGCCTCGCGAATCCCGAGCAACGCTTTTTCCGGTCGCTTTTCACCCGACAATGCGTCCCACTTCGGGCCGCCCACCGCCCCGAGTAACACGGAATCGGACTGTAAACACCCCTTCACCGTGTCCGCAGGCAAGGGTTCTCCGCAGGCGTCAATCGCCGCTCCGCCGATAAGATACGGCGTAAAAGCAAACGCGATTCCGCGCTTTTTCCCGACCGCCTCCAATACGCGCACCGCGCTTTCCACAATTTCCGGACCGATTCCGTCCCCTTTCAACAAACCGATTTTATATGTTTTCATACACTTCACCGTTACCGCACGTCGCCTTTTTTCACGGACTCCACCAAGCCGCCGTTCACGATAATTCTTTGAATGAACGGGGGAAAGGGTTGCGTTTCGAAACGCTCGCCCGTCGTGCGATTATAAAGAACTCCCCGTTCCAAATCCGCCTCTATGCGGTCGCCTTCGGAAATGCCGTCTACCGCCTCGTCGCATTCCACAATCGCCAAGCCGATATTGATGGCGTTACGATAAAAAATACGCGCAAAACTTCGAGCGACCACCAAAGAAATTCCGCTTTCTTTAATGGCTATGGGTGCGTGTTCCCTCGAAGAGCCGCACCCGAAATTAAACCCTGCCACCATGACGTCGCCCTTTTCCGCACGCGTCACGAACGTTTTGTCTAAATCTTCCATACAATGGGACGCCAACTCTTTTTTATCGCTGGTATTCAAATAGCGCGCCGGGATAATAACGTCCGTATCGACGTTATCGCCGTACTTAATCGCTTTTCCGTGAAAAATCATTGCATCACCTCCAAAGGATCGGTAATTCTACCCGTCAGCGCGCTCGCGGCGGCAACCGCAGGCGAAGCCAAATACACTTCGCTCTCCGTATGTCCCATTCTGCCGACGAAATTACGATTGGTCGTCGCGACGGCACGCTCGCCTGCCGCCAAAATACCCATATAACCGCCCAAGCACGGCCCGCAGGTCGGCGTGGAAACGAT
>CAZEVL010000002.1:0-39249 GCA_964515795.1 uncultured Clostridia bacterium
CGGAAGAACGTATTTCTTCATATCCTTAAAAATTTCTCTCATTCTTATACTCCTAACTCGACAAAAGTACAAATCTCCATAATAGTATACCCCCCCCCCGACTTTTTTTGTCAAGCGTTTTACGGGTATTTTTTCTATTTCGAAGACAACTTTCTTTCGCGACTTTCTCTAAAAACCGACAAAAAAACGCGCGCGCAGACAAGACCTATGTCTACACACGCGTAAAAGCCGTAATGATGCCTTTCGCATAGAATAAACATTCGTCGGTCCGTTAGAAAAAATCGCAAGCTTAAAATAACCCTATAATCGGGTTTTCCTTACTACTGCTTATTTTTTCTCTCAAAGACGACAAATATTATTCATTGTATATACTCTTACGTTAACTCCTTATGCAATCTAACAACGTTATTATATCGCCGTTTTTGCGGATTGTCAAGCGTTTTTCACTTTCTGTCCGCAAAATAATCGATTTTCATGGATTTTTTCACTTCGGCAAGCGTTTGCGCCGCTACGCCGCGCGCCTTTTCGCTTCCTCTATATAACATATCCCATACCGCAGGCAAATCCTTTGCAAGTTCTTCTCTGCGCGTACGAATGGGTTCGATAATTTCCTGCATGACGGAATTTAAGAACTTCTTTACCTTCATATCGCCCAAACCGCCGCGTTCGTAATGCGCCTTCAATTCCTCCAAGTTTGCATATTCCGGCAAATATTTTTGAAAATGTTCGGGGGTGGAAAATGCCTCCAAATAGATAAACGTAGGATTGTTTTGCGTGTCGCCGGGATCGCTTACCTTGATATGGTTGGGATCGGTATACATGCCCATAACTTTACGTTTGATTTCGTCTGCACTGTCGGACAAATATATGCAATTACCGAGCGATTTGCTCATTTTCGCCATGCCGTCCGTCCCAGGCAAGCGTCTGCAAGATTTGTTTTCGGGCAGAACCGCGTTCGGTTCTACCAACGTTTCGCCGTATAACCCGTTAAAACTTCTGACGATTTCGCGCGCCTGTTCCAACATCGGAAGCTGGTCCTCGCCGACGGGAATGATATTCGCCTTAAACGCCGTAATGTCCGCCGTCTGCGACACGGGATACGTCAAAAAGCCCATGGGAATGGAACTTTCGAAGTTACGAAGTTTCAACTCCGTCTTGACCGTCGGGTTGCGCTCCAAACGGGAAAGCGTCACCAAATTCATATAATAAAAGGTCAATTCGGTGAGTTGTTCCACGTGTGACTGCACAAAAATCGTCGATTTTTCGGGATCAAGTCCGCACGCGAGATAGTCGAGCGCGACTTCCGTAATATTCGCACGAACTTTATCGGGATTGTCGAAATTGTCCGTCAAAGCCTGTGCGTCCGCAATCATAATATAGATTTCGTCAAATTTGCCGCTGTTCTGCAATTCTACACGGCGACGAAGCGAACCTACGTAATGCCCGACATGTAATTTCCCCGTAGGTCTGTCGCCCGTCAAAATAATATTTTTCATAATCTACCTCTCAATTTTTCGTATATTCCGTCTGCCGTATCCGCATACTGCGGATATGAAACGAAACGTATTATGTTTTATAGCAATATCTTTTCTTTGCTCGGTATTTTTGGTAATTTCCGGCACCCGTGTACGCGACGAACGCATTCCCGAAAAAAGCTCCCCCGCATTCAATACGGAAAAAACGTTACCGAAACTTAAATTACCGACCCCGAAAAAAATCCTGTCTTATTTCGCGCCGTAAACTTTGCGATATTCGTACATTGCGGACAAGTGTTCCTTACCGTCGATGACTCCGTTTTCGATCGCTTCGATGATATCATCCATCGTTACGACGGAATACACGTCGATACCGAACTCTCTTTTCGCTTCCGCCACCGCGGACGCGTCGCTCGTCAAACCCTTTTCTTTTCTGTCTACGGAAATAATCATACCGACCACCTGCACGTTCGCCGCCGTTTCCAATTTCGGCAAAATTTCGCGAAGCGCTTTTCCGGACGTCATTACGTCCTCGACGATAATGACTTTCTCGCCGTCCTCCAACTGTTTTCCTACAAACAAGCCTCCTTCGCCGTGGTCCTTCGCCTCTTTTCTGTCGAAACAATAATTAAATTCCTTTCCGTAATTTCCGTATGCGGCAATCGCAGTCGCCACGGACAAAGGAATACCCTTGTACGCAGGACCTACCAGCGTATCCGCATCCAAACCGTTGTCGTGAATGCACGCCGCATAATATTCCCCGAGTTTTGCAAGTTGTTTGCCCGTTTTATAATTGCCCGTATTGATAAAATACGGGGCAAGTCTGCCGCTTTTCAAAGTAAATTCCCCGAATTTCAGCACGCCGTTTTGCACCATAAATCGAATAAATTCCTGTTTATACGTATAAGACATCGTAATTCTCCTATTATTTTTCGTTTAATCGCAACGTTCCCGTCAATTCGGAAACGTTTTTTACGCCGTGCTTGTCGCACCAGTCGTTTAAGCCGCATATGATTTTCGGCATCGCGTACGGGTCGGTAAAATTCGCCGTGCCTACCTGAACCGCCGTCGCACCCGCCATTAAAAATTCCACCGCGTCCTCCGCACAAGTAATACCGCCCATACCGATGACGGGAATTTTTACCGCCTGTGCGGTTTCGTAAACCATACGCACCGCAATCGGTTTCACGCCCGCACCCGACACGCCGCCCGTATTGTTCGCTATCACGGGACGGCGTTTTTCGATATCGATCGCCATTCCCGTCAGCGTATTGATCAAAGACACAGCGTCCGCACCGCCGCGTTCCGCCGCGAGCGCGTTATTCGCAATACTCTCCACGTTGGGGGAAAGCTTTACGATAAGCGGCGTGTTTTTCGCACCGAGCTTCGCCACGCGCGTCACTTCTTCGACCGATTCGGGCTTAATGCCGAACGCCATACCGCCGCTCTTTACGTTGGGACAAGAGATATTCAATTCGATCATATCCGCTTTGCCGTCGAGCATCGCGCAAATCTGCCCGTAATCCTCCAACGTTTTGCCCGCAACGTTCGCAATCACGCAAACGCCCTTTTCACGCAACCAAGCGAGGTCGTGCGACAAAAAATGCTCCACACCGGGATTTTGCAACCCTACCGCGTTGAGAATTACGCCGCGCGATTCCGCAATACGGGGCGTGGGATTGCCCAAACGAGGCTCTTTCGTCAAGCCTTTCGTAGAAATTCCGCCGAGTACGGAAACATCGTACAACTCGTCGAATTCCCTGCCGAACCCGAACGTTCCCGACGCCGCGATAACGGGATTTTTCAGTTCGATTCCACATATGTTTACAGATAAATTTGCCATAAAATCCTTCCGTTTATACTCTTCTTTCGCCGTTACAGTTCGACGTCTTTCACGTCGAATACGGGTCCGTCTTTACAAACGCGTGCATGTGCGCCGTTCGTCAAATTGCATACGCAGACAAGGCATGCCCCGATTCCGCACCCCATACGCTCCTCCAAAGAAACGTAACAAGAGAGGTTTTCACGCTCCGCCACTGTTTTCAAAGCACGTAACATCGGAGTCGGACCGCAAGCCAACACCACGTCCGGACGATTGCCCTTTCGCAAATCCGCCTCGAAAGCTTGTACGGCGTTCATCTTCTCGCCGTAACTGCCGTCATCGGTTACGCCGACAAAACGAGCTGCCTTTCGAAACTCTTCCACGCCACAAACCGCGGCTTTATTTCGATATCCGATGTAGGCGAAAATTTCTTTTTCAGCCGCATACGCACGCAAAACGGAAATCAACGGAAAAACGCCGACTCCGCCGCCCACAAGCGCGACTTTACGTTCGTTTTCCGACACGAAAAAACCGTTACCGAGCGGCATAAGCACGTTTATCCTCGTACCTACCCCCAGCGTTTTCAATCTTTGTGTACCCTCGCCCTTAATTTGATAACAAAACGTCACAAGTTTTTTCTCGATCTTACAAACGGCAACGGGACGTCGTAAAAGATGCGTTCCGCCGACGGAAATATCGCCGAACTGTCCTGCGCGAACGCTCGCCTCCTCACCGAGGTCGAACGTAACCGCATAAATATTTTCCGCAATTTGCTCATTGCTTACAATCGTTGCTAAATAATCTTTCATAAACGCTTTTCGACCGTTATTTACTCATTTTTCCGATTACGGAAGATAAATCCGCCTGCATGGCGACCGCCGCCTTACGAGCCGCTTCGTAATACGTACCGCCGAGTTTCTTATAAGCGCACAATATCCCGCGCGAATTGTTAACGACGCCTCCCAAGCCGTTTACGCCGAAACAGCTTTTCAACATTTCCGCATTTCCGCCCTGCGCACCGTAGCCCGGAATCAAGAAAAACGTATGCGGCAAAACTTCGCGTAAACGCGCCGCTTCCGTCGGGTGCGTCGCTCCGACGACCGCCCCTACGGCGGAATACCCGTACTCGCCTATCGTGCTTTTTCCCCACTCTTCCACAAGACCGCCCATATATTCATACATGGGTGTACCGTTTTGTAAAACCATATTCTGGATTTCCGCACCCGAAGGATTGGACGTTTTAACCAAAACGAAAATTCCCTTGTCGTGTTTTTCGCAGTCTTCGACAAAAGGTGCGATACCGTCCGTCCCCAAATACCCGTTCACCGTTACGTAATCCGCAGGAAACGCGCGAAGCGTTCTATCGTTGACGGATGTTTCGCCGAGAAAGGTTTTCGCATAGCAAGCAGCCGTCGAACCGATATCGTTACGCTTTGCGTCGGCAATCACCGCAAGTCCTTTTTCCGCAGCGTATTTCAGAGTTTCCTCGTATGCTTTCATACCCGAAACGCCGTACATTTCGTAATAGGCGATTTGCACTTTCACGGACGGAACGACGTCGTACACGCTGTCGATGATCTTCTTATTGAACTCGAACACGCGTTCCGCAACGGCTTCGAAGGTCTTCGCACCGCTCTTCATCGAATCCGGAAGGTAGTCGAACGACGTATCCAAGCCTACACAAGTGGGGTTTTGCATATCGATAATGCCTTCAATCAATCTATCGGTAATCATTTGTTTTCTCCTTTATGCTCGGTATTTGATTTCTCCGTCTACAATCGTGTATTGCACGACGCCGTACAACTCCGTTCCGCCGAAAGGATTGTTCTTTCCCTTACTGACGAACTTTTCGGGGTCTACCACCCACTTTTCGTCCAAATCGGCAACGGTAAAATCGGCTGCCTTGCCTTCTGCGATCTCGCCGCCGTCGAGTTTCAAAATCTTCGACGGATTATAGGACATCTTTTCCGCAATTTCGGGCAGAGTCAACAGTCCCGTTTTATACAGATACGTAATTGCGAAACCGAACGACGTTTCGATACCGCTGATGCCGAACGCCGCAAGTTTGTATTCCACGTTTTTATCGTCTTTGTGATGCGGTGCGTGATCGGTTACGATACAGTCGATCGTACCGTCCTTTAAGCCTTCTAAAATCGCCTGTTTGTCGATCTCTTCGCGAATGGGAGGATTGACTTTCGTATTCGTATCGTAGGAACGAATAATCTCGTCCGTAAACGCGTAATAATGCGGACAAGTTTCCGCAGTAACTTTCACGCCTGCTTTTTTCGCGTTACGAATCATACGCACGCCGCTGTACGTGGATACGTGACAAATATGCACGGGCACGTCCAATTCCTCCGCCAAAGAAAGCTCCCTCGCGATAACGACGTCCTCCGCACTTCGGGGAATCCCGTTCAACCCAGCGATCGTCGCGCTGAGTCCTTCGTGTACGGAACCGCCGTCTACGAGGTCCTTGTCCTCGCAATGACAAAGACAGGTCATATCGAAACCCTTCGCATATTCCATGGCAAGCCGCATAAGTCGCGCGTTTTTCACCGTAACGCCGTCGTCGGAAATCGCCACCGCACCGGCTTTTTTCATACCGGCAATCGCCGCCATTTCCTCGCCTTTTAAGCCTTTCGTAATCGCGCCGATCGGGTGAATTTTACAGAGTCCGACCTCCTTCGCACGCGCTTTTATATAGGTCACAACGACCTTATTGTCCGCCACGGGGTTGGTATTCGGCATACAGCAAACCTGCGTAAAACCGCCTTTCACCGCCGCTTTCGAACCGCTTTCTATATCTTCCTTGCGCTCAAAACCGGGTTCGCGCAAGTGCACGTGCATATCGATCAATCCGGGAAATACGTATTTTCCCGACACGTCCAACTCCGCAGAGCCGTCCGCGGGAATGGTATCCGCCACGAGCGCGATTTTCCCGTCCCGAACGAGTATATCTTTTTTCTCTACGGAATTTCTCAACACGACGTTACCGTTTCTGACGATCATTTTCTTACCTCCTCGCGATATTCGTTCAATAAAGTCAACACAGCCATACGCACCGCAACACCCGACAAAACCTGATCTTCGATACGGCTTCGCGCATGATCGATTACGCCGCTTGTAAGTTCCACACCGCGGTTGACGGGTCCCGGGTGTAAAACAATCGCATTCGGTTTCGCATACGAGAGCATTTTTTCGTCAATACCGTAATTCGCCGCATATTCCCCGAGCGAAGGGAAATTACCCGCCTGTTGACGTTCTAACTGAATACGAAGCCCCATCACGACGTCCGCACCGTCCAAGGCTTCCTCTCTCGAAGTACAAATCTTTGCGCCGAGCGCGTCGATTCCTTTCGGAATCAAGGTTTGCGGAGCATACATACGCACCTCCGCCCCCATGGTTTTTAAGCCGAACAGGTTGGATTTCGCCACTCGGGAATGTTTAATATCACCGAGAATGGCAACTTTCAAACCTTTTAACGCGCCGAAAGTTTCGTGCATCGTCAACATATCGAGCAAAGCCTGCGTAGGATGTTCGTTAATGCCGTCGCCCGCATTCAATACGCTCGCCCGAACGGTTTTCGCAAGGAGATACGGCGCACCGCCCATATTATGGCGCATTACGATAAAATCGTTTCTCTGCGCGTCCAACGTTTTTCCCGTATCGATCAGCGTTTCCCCCTTCGCCACGGAAGAGCTGCCGGCAACGATATCGATTACCGTCGCGCCGAGGTATTTCGCGGCTTGTTCGAAGCTTGTACGCGTTCTCGTACTGTTTTCGTAAAAAAGTACCGTAACCGTTTTACCGTCGAGGCGCGGAATTTTCTTTTCGCCGTTTTTAATGCGAGTCTTGTACTCCTCCGCCAAATCGAGAATTTCCGTGATTTCGGACGCGGAAACGTCGATAAGCCCGAGTAAATCCTTTCTTTTGAGCATAAAATTCTCCTTGTCGCCATAAAAAAATCGCGCCGTGAAACGAAACACGTTTCAGACGCGGTTTGCCTTTTGTATTGTTCCGTTTTATACCTTTATTATAACACTTTTTTCAAGTGTTGTAAAGGGTTCGAGCAGGATTTCCGCAACTTTTTCCGAACAAAAATTCCTTTTCGGAAAAATCAATAAATTTTCGTCAACTTGAAATGCAATTTATCGCAAGAACTCAACACGTATTCCACGCCGTTCATTTCCGTTTTCAAAGGAAAATACGCCGCGCCGTGTATATGTCCGAACACCACTTTTTCCACACCGTTTCTTTCAAACAATTCGGTGAACAAAGTAGCCTCTTTTTTTACGTTAAAAGGCGGATAATGCATCATTGCGATTTTTACGTCCCCTTCATCCGTCAAACGTTCCGCGTCCGAAAACGCCAAGCGAAACCGCTCCGCCTCGCGCAGGTACAGCTTTTGATCCTGTTCGCTGAAATCGGGGCTGCCGGGACAACTCCATCCGCGAGACCCCACAAACACGAATTTGCCGATCTTCACACTATCCGTTTGCAAAAACAAAAAGCTGTCGTCAGGCGCGTTGTCGCGAAGTTTCGTAATCCCGTTCCACCAATAATCGTGATTGCCGCGAACGAACAATTTTTTCCCGGGCAACCCGACAAGAGAGCGTAAATCGACCAAACCGTCGGAGAGTTTCATCGCCCAACTTATATCGCCGCAAATCAACACGACGTCGTCTTCCCGTACGACGGCACGCCAATCGGATTTTATTTTTTCAAAATGCCCTTCCCAATTACCGCCGAAAACGTTCATCGGCTTATCTACGGTTGCGGAAAGGTGCAAATCGCTGATTGCATAAATATTCATATCGTAAATTATAGCACTTTTTTTCGTTTTTTGCAAGGTTTTCCGTCAACCTTTTCCGAGAAAACTAAAAAATCGTGTCCTTAGGGCAGGTACGCATCGAAAACGCATATCCCGTTAAAACAAGCATACCGTGTACGAAAAAGCCTGCAAGAAAAAAAACTCGCAGGCGATGAAAATATTACTTAGGGCAGCAACCGCTTCTTTGCGGAGGATACAACGGCAACTCAAAAAATCCCGTGCATACCTCTTGCGAATATTCCTGTGCCGGCGGAATCACGCAGTAGCCGTACGAAGGAACGAGCAGTTCCACGGACATAGCGATTTTTATAATTACCGTGGCGCAAATATTCACCGTAAAGCCCTGCGTCTCCGTATTATACGTCCCCTCAGGCGCAACCGCGCTGACCACGGCGCGAACGTTAAACGGCATAATCGAGGGCGCAGGCACGTACAAAAGCACGTCGATCGGCAAGGACACCGTAGCCGTCGCACTCCCGTCCGTGCCGCTCGCGTCCGTGAACAGTACCTCTACGGGAACGCTGACCGTGCCTTGCACCCGTGCGCAAGGTCGATCCGTTTGTCTGTCCACGACGAGATTCGTCACCGTAGTCGCACTTCCCGTGGAACGCGCACTGATAAACGTCAAAGGGTATGTAACGGCGGTTGGCGTTATATCGCTCAGCGTCAACGCATAATTTTCAAGTTGGGATTGTTTAATACACGCGTCGAAAATCCGTTCCGCCTGAATACAAACCTTTTCCGTTAAACCGTTCAACGGATTGCCCGTGATTGCACCGGGACATTTATCCGATTGAAAGTTGGAATAAAAGGACATCGTTTACCTCCTGTTACGAACAACCGAAAAACGTCGTCTTTGCGGTTTTCGCTTTTATTATTTCATTACTATATCGTATGCGCTTTCGCCAAAAATCGTGCAAATTTCAAGGTGGCAAAACCACGCGCATACCGATAAAAAACGAGTCCGTACCGTTCCAACGCCGAAAATTCTCCTCGTCGCCGCACAACAATGCTTTCGTATCCCCCGACTGTACGATATACGCGTTGCCGCGTTCGAACGGAATTTTCAAAATTTGTCCCTCATACAATTCTTCATGCAGTCCGTTCAGCTCCGCAAGTCTCCCCTCCGCCACGAAAAAAGCTTCCGAAACGGCACGCAAAGTCTGCCCGCGCTTCACTTTATAATACGCTGTATCTCTAATTTTCAACATCGACCTATTTTATGCCGATTTTTTCGCCGTTATGACAAAACAAGCGTTCTAATTCTTCGCCGAAGCCCGTACAATACACTATGAAACAAAAAATTTATCTCACCGCAACCATTATCACAGCGCTCTCGATCGCGGAACGCGCGCTGGGTTTTCTGTACAAAATCGCACTTTCCCGATTTATCGGCGCGGAGGGTATGGGCATTTACCAAGTCGCGCTTTCCCCGTTCGTTTTCTTCCTTACGCTCGGAACGGGCGGAATTCCCGTCACCGTTTCGAGAATGATTTCCAAAAGCAAAGCGGAACGTTCCGTCGTCGGCGAATACCGAGCCGTTTCCGCAGGCTTTACGTTGAGTCTGTTAACCGCCCTGCCGATTTGCTGTTTTTTTCTCCTGTTCGGGAAAAACTTACCTTTCCTTTTCGCCGACGCACGCGCTTTCGACGCATTCAAAATTTTACTTCCCGGACTTCCGCTCGCGTCCGTATACGCCGTTATACGAGGCTATTTTTGGGGCAACAAGGAATTACTGTCCCCCGCTCTCATGGAAATCGCGCAAGAATCCGTTATGGTCGCCGCCGGGTTTTTTCTGTTTCTGTATTTCGGCACACCCGCTTCCGCCGCACAGGGGGCGGAGCGTGCCGCACAAGCGGTTTCGTTTTCCTACCTGTTTTCCTTCTGCGTCGCCGTACTTTGCTTCTTCCGTAAAAACGGCAAGCTCGTCACGCCGAAAAAAAACTTAAAACCGCTTTTCAACGCAACCCTGCCCGTCACATCCGTCCGAGCAAGCAACGCTCTTCTCAACTCCTTAATCGCCGTATTGTTGCCTGCCGCTCTACTGAAAACGGGGCTTAGCGAAACGGAAGCGTTAAAGGCATTCGGCGTAGTGACCGGCATGGCAATGCCCGTCCTGTTTATCCCGACCACCGTCATAGGATCGATTTCCCTCGTACTTGTACCGGAGCTCTCCGAAGATTTCTATAAACGGAACGAAAAAAGGCTTACGGAAAATCTTCGCCGCGGACTGCGTATCGGCTTGCTTATTGCCTGTTGGCTCTTTCCCTTCTTTTTCGCACTGGGGAAAGACATCGGACGAATCGCGTTCTCCAACGCCCTCGCGGGAGAAATTATCGAGCGAAGCTGTCTTATTCTATTCCCTATGAGCCTTACCGTGATTTCCACACCCATGCTCAATTCCATGGGCTTCGAACGCAAAACCTTTTTGCATTTTTTGCTCGGCGCGGCTGCTATGCTGCTCTGCGTCCTCTTCCTCCCGTCTATATGCGGCATATATGCGTACATGTGCGGTTTAGGTGCGAATTTCGCCGTCAACGCACTCTGCAATCTTCTTTGTCTTAGGAAAAACACGCCGATTTTTTCAAAACGCGATAGACGTACACGCACTCAAACGCTTTGCTTAACTCTTTTCGTTACGCTTTTGCTTTCCGTCGTCGGAAAGTTTTCATACTCGCTTTTTAAGACGTTCTTCGGAGAACTGTTCTCCGTCGTATTGTGCGCGCTCGTTTTGAGCGGACTGACAGTCGGCTGTTACCTGCTCTTGAATATTATCTCTCCGAAAGACTCGAAATTCGACGCCGTTTTTAAGAAAAACGCAAAAAAACAACCGAACCGATAAGTTTTTTTTATTTCACGCTTGACATACGCATAGGAATAGAGTAAAATAGTGGTATACAAAAATAATCAGGAGTGTATTATGGGTTACAAAACAAGAGATTGGCGCAATTCCATGCGCGTACAGCTTGACTACAACAATATGACGGAAACGTTTTTGGGAAAAGAAGGTTTTACCGATAAAGAGCTTTCCGCCTACGCCTCGAAAGCAAACAAAGCCTTTCAATTCGTAAAAGAAAACAGAGGCAAAGACGAACTGTTTATGGGCTGGACGGAATTGCCCTACAATCAAAAAGAAATCGTCGCAGATATTTTAACGACGGCAAAGACGATTAGAAAAAAATTCCAATACTTCGTAGTGCTCGGCATCGGCGGCAGCGCACTCGGTCCGATTATGGCATTCAACGCTTTGTGTCATTTGCATTACAACGACCTTCCGAAATTCAAGAGAAAAGGTCCTAAATTCTACGTAGAAGACAACGTGGATCCCGTAAGAATGCGCGACCTGCTCGACGTAATCGAACCTGAAAAGACCTGTTTCAACGTTATTTCGAAATCCGGTGCGACCAGCGAAACGATGACCCAATATCTCATCGTCCTCGACTTACTTCAAAAAGCCGGCGTTAACGTAAAGGAAAACGTCATTTTCACCACCGACGAAAAACGCGGGAACTTGAAAAAAATCTCCGACGAATGCGGCGGCATCAAAAGCTACGTTCTTCCCGACGGCGTCGGCGGCAGATTCTCCGAACTCTGTCCCGTCGGTTTGCTCCCTGCGGCAGTGCTCGGCATCGATATCGTAGGCTTACTTGCCGGCGCGGCATATATGGATTCGATTTGCAACAAACCAGCAATGCGCCACAACCCCGCATTGATGGCGGCGGTTTTACAGGTTGCCGCAATGGAAAAAGGGAAAAACGTCGGCGTTATGATGCCCTATTCGGACAACTTGAAATATCTTGCCGATTGGTATTGTCAACTTTGGGCGGAATCGCTCGGTAAAAACGTCACGCTCGACGGCGAGCCTTGCAACGTAGGACAAACCCCCGTAAAATCGCTCGGCGTGACCGATCAACATTCCCAAGTACAATTATATACCGAAGGTCCTTTCGACAAAGTCGTCACTTTCCTGTCGCTTAAAAAATACGCCTGCGAAATGCCCATTCCGCACGGCTGCGAAAATATCCCCGACGTTGCTTTCCTCGGCGGACATACCATGGAAGAGCTTATTCAGGCAGAGAACGCCGCAACCGCTTACGCATTGACTAAAGCAGGCAGAATGAATTACACGATTTGGATTCCCGAATTAAACGCATTCACACTCGGGCAACTTCTGTATTTCTTCGAATTGCAAACGGCATACGCAGGCGCGATGTTGAATATCGATACCTTCAACCAGCCGGGCGTCGAAGAAGGCAAAAAAGCAACGTTTGCGTTGCTCGGCAAAGCAGGATACGAAGAAAAGAACAAGGAATTGGCTTCCTTGCCCCGAAAAGACGAAAAGCACATTATCTAACCATTGCATTTACGTCCGAAACTCTATCGAACGGCGGAGCTTTTTCTCCGCCGTTTTTTATTTACGCGTATAAAATCCGCTCTTTTCGTCTATATAACTAAGGCAAGCATAAAGGAACGCGAATTCCGCTCCCTTACATATACTGCATTAAGGGAGTGTATTTTAGAAGGTCGTTTTCCAAAAGAGGTAGTGTATGAACGTAAAGCGCGGAGAATTGTATTATGCGGATCTTTCCCCCGTCGTAGGAAGCGAGCAAGGCGGCATACGCCCGGTGCTCGTCGTGCAAAACGACGTAGGCAATAAATATTCCCCGACAATCATCGCAGCCGCCGTCACAAGCAAAATCAACAAAGCCAAGCTCCCCACACACATTGAACTTCCGTCGGCATACGGTTTAGCCAAAGACAGCGTGATTTTATTGGAACAGATTCGTACGCTCGATAAACGACGCTTAAAGGAGCGCATCGGCGAATTACCGCCGTCAACCATGCTCCGCGTAAACCGCGCTATTTTGATCAGTCTGGGTTTTCCCGTCAATTCATAAACCGAAAGTTTCGTTTTTTCCTCCGATATATCCCCAAAACAGCCGCAATTTGACAATATCAGTCAATTTTTTCGGCTGTTTTTCTTTTATAATAAGGCATATCGGAGGTTTTATCATGGAACGCAACAAAGCACAATCGAATTTTTTCAATACGCTGTTACACCTCGCTTTCGGCGTCGCAAGCGTGTTTCTCGCGCAAATCGGACAAAACGGCGAGCCCTTCGGGCTGGCACTGTTTTTTGCCGCAGCCGCAAGCGGACTTTCGCCCCTGCTCTGCGCAATCGAATATTTAATTTCCGCCCTGTTCCTCGCAAACGGGGCGCTCTTTGCCGTATACGCCGTGCAAGCCGCACTGCTTTGCGCCTGTTTCCGTTTACAAAAAAGAATGCGTGCCAAGCCCTTTTTTCGAAGCAACTTTTTTCCTTTTCTCGGGCTGTCGCTCGGGCTCGGCGGCTACGTCGCATTTGCTCCTTACGCCGTATATCCCTCGCCGCTTTCCCTGCCTTTCACCGTCAACGCTCTCACGCAAAAAATCCTATTCGCCGCCTGCATTTTCTTGCTTTCCAGCACTTTTCTCGTCGCCGTAAAAGCGCTGCTTTCCAAAGTTTTCAAATGCCGTCTACGCAACGACGAATTGCTTTTCGTTTTCCTGTTTTTTGCGTTAATCGGCGTAGGTATTTGTAGGTTTTTAGGCGTAAACGCATACATGGGTATCGCATTCTTTATTCTCCTAACGTTTGCCGCCGTCACCAAAGACGCGTCGACGTTGCTTTGTGCGTTTTTATTAAGTCTGCCGCCTCTGCTCGTCGCGCGGCTTTCCCCGACGAGATTTTTCTTTTACGGCACGATCGTCGCACTATTTATACAAACGGGAAAACTTGCGGCGACGCTTGCGCTGCTTGCCGCCTTTTTCATATTCGGATACATAGACGGCTTATACGCTTATTCCGCAGCCCGATTGACACAAAGCGTTTTATCGATTTGCATTCCCTCGCTCCTGTTTACGTTATTGCCGAGAAGCATACTCCGCTCGCTGGAAAACAAACTCGTATTCTATCGAGAAAAACACTTATCCCGCATCGCCATCAATCGCAATCGAGCCTCCGTCGGCGAAAAACTTTTCGAGTTATCCGACGTTTTCCGTGAAATCGAATTGACGTTTTCAGCCTTGGATTCCGGCGAAGCGGAAAAACAAGCCAAAACGTTTATCAAAAATTGCGTCTTTACGGAAGTTTGCCGAACTTGTCCGCAAAATCGAATTTGCAGCCATAAAAACGTCTATGCGGAATTCGAGAAACTCATCCGCGTCGGTTGCGAAAAAGGCAGAGTTACCGTCATCGACCTACCGAAAGCCCTTGCCGAAGCGTGCATAAACCCGAACGCCGTGTTGAACGCCGTCAATCTGCACATAGTCGAATATAAAAAATATATGTTAGAAGCAGAAAACGCCGCTTCCGGAAGAGCACTCATCGCAAGCCAGGCGCAAGGCGTCAGCGAAATATTAAAAACGCTCGCCTTAGAACAAAGCGAGCCGTTACGTATCTATACCGACAAAGAACGCGCGCTGAACCGAGCTTTACTCGGCATCGGAATCGTCTGTTCGGAAATTCTTATCTACGGAGACGCAGACGCTTTAACGTTGTCCTTAATCACGTACGGAAACGCAGACGTAAAAAAGATTGCGGACGTCGCCTCCGACCTGTTTTGCGCACCCATGACGATTTCCGAACGGATTACGCTCGGCTACGACAAATTCTGTTGCGTCTTAAAACGTCGTCCGCACTTCGACGCGGCGTTCGGCGTCGCGACAGCCAAAAAAGTCGGAGAAAACGCCAGCGGCGATACGCATTCCGTATTAAAAATCGACGAACGACGGTTTTTGGTCGCATTATCGGACGGTATGGGCAGCGGAGAATACGCGCGACGCGTTTCCGAAAGCGCCATTACGCTGTTAGAAAGCTTCTATCGGGCAAAAATGCCGTCTGAACTGATTTTATCCACCGTCAACAAGCTGTTGACTTTCAGCAAAGAAGAAAGTTTCGTTTGCGCGGACATCGCCGTGATTAACCTTGAAAACGGCTGGGCAGACCTTGTCAAAATCGGTTCGCAATCAGGATTCATTTTATCAAATTCGAACGTGAAGGTTTTAGAAGGCGGCACTCTGCCGCTCGGCATTTTAGACGATTTGCACCCGGATACGGCAAGCTATTCCTTGTCCGAAAACGACGTTCTGTTGTTCGTGAGCGACGGTATATGCGACGCTTTCGCTTCCCCTGCCGATTTATACGACGTATTACGCACCATCCCGTCCGGCAATCCGCAGCAACTCGTCGACGCATTGTTGCAACGCGCGCTGGACGCCTACGGCGGCGTTGCGAAAGACGATATGACCGCCGTCGCCGTGCGCCTGTTTAAGCCTATTGCCGCTTAATCCTCCACGCGGAATACCTTTTGATGAAAAACGCCATTCCCCGCCGTTAAACGAATTGTTATAAAACCTGTTCTTAAAAAAAGAGCCATTCAAACAGACAACTGCTTGAATGGCTCTTTTTCGTTTGCGATATACATATCTAAATTTGTTCTGTTTACTATAATCAAAAACGCAAATTTATTTATCCAATTCCGTTTTTTCAGACTGACTAAGCACGGGCAAATTCAATTTCTTCAACATTTTTACCAAGTTATCGACCTTAATATTGTTCAATTCTTTTTTCTCGATATTCGCCTTTGCGTTAATCTCCGCAACCGCCTGCTTGACTTTATTGTTTACAAGCACTGCACCGACACCGGACCCGGCAGCGAAAATAATCCCCAAAATCAGACACGGAATCGCCCAATTCGGCGAATCGGCTATTTGCATCAACCCCATCAAAGCGATAATACCCGTAATGATAGCACTCGCTACAAACAAATTTTTAATTTTAAGCGGTTTTTCCGCTACATTGACATTTTGCTTTCTTCTCTCTTCAATAATCTCTATCGATTCCACATTACCGTCTACATCGGGAGCCTCATGTACTTCGTTCACGTTTCCGATTGCCAATCCGCGAGCACAATACTTTTTTCCGTTATATTCAAATTCAAGCATATAGCAAGGAACAATATAACATTCCAAGCTTTTAACGTCCGTTGCACAGTGATAAGATTTGTCTTTGACACGATCTCCCGGCCATTCGACGGCACGGCATGCACAATCTTCACACTTTTCAACAAGCGATTGATAAGCCGAGCTGTTTATATTCGCCGTTCCCGATTCTACAAAACTCGCCTCCTTCGTCGAGTCATGCGCCGCCGCAAATAAAGAAGCAAGTCTTTCGTCACCGTTCTTCTCGTTCAACGCATAATCGTATTGTTGCGTCTTAATCGTGCCGTTATGCGGTCTCCAATCGGTAACCGTTTTCTTTTTTGTAACGTCAACGGTATAATAACCGGATTGACTCGCTCTTTTTTGAATGCCGTCGATGGTATACCAATCACCTTGCGATAAAGACTTCCTTTCCGTTGTTTTATATTCCTCTTCTCTATCGTATCCGCAGGAACCGGAATAGTTCACCTCGACGTCGGCAGACAGAACCAGAAATTCCTTTTCAAATTCCGTAACCTTGCCGAATTTCGCGTCCAGTATATTCGCAGGACTTTTTTCGTCCTTCGATAGACCTATTAAAACGTTTCTTAAAAACTGTTGCTCGTTTACTTCCTTTTTTACCGTAAAAACTTTTGAAAACTCCATAAAATTTCTCCTTTGTTCTTTAGGCTCTTGCCCTTGTATTTATATTTTAACTCATTTGAGTTTGAAAGTCAAGCATTTTGAGTTAGTATTTTAACTCTTTTTAGATATATACTATACACAAAAGGGGTAATTATAAGCATATGGAAATCTTAGAAAAAATTGAAGCGTTAAGAAAAGAAAAGGGCTGGTCGATAAATTATCTTGCCATGGAAAGCGGACTAACGCAGTCCACACTTAATAACCTATATTCCAGAAATACCGAACCGAAAATTTCAACGTTAAGAGCCATCTGCGGTGCATTCGGAATCACTTTATCCGAATTCTTCAAAGAAGATAACGACGATGAGTTAATCCGCAGGATTACACTCCTGTCGAAAGAAAACAAAGCGGCTCTATTACAATTAGTTAAAAATCTGAAATAGCATAACTGCGTTTCGGATTTTATTTTTTTAGCGAGCCGAAATCTTCGGACAAACTCCCCCCCTTATAAACGCAACGTCCCCGAAAGTTTTTTGACTTTCGGGGACGTTGTGAACGCCGAATTTTTCGCACAAAAAAACTGTCCGTCGGTCGCAACCTTCGGACAGTTTTTCATCGTTTAATCGGTCAAGCCTTCATTAAGCTTTACAAGCAAAGCTTCGAGGTCTTCGCCGTGAACGGCAACCGCTTCGGCAACCGTTTCGCCGTGCGCCATCGCACAACCGAAGCAATGCATACCCGCCGCCATCAAAATATCGGGGGCGTTGGGATTGATTTCCAAACAATCTGCAATCAAAGTATCTGCAGTAATTTTAGCCATTATTTTTTCTCCTTTCGTTTTTATATATTTATACCACGTTTTTCAACCGTTGAAACGCTAAAAACGTAAAAAACTTATTTATACCCGAATAAAGTTTTTCGTACGGGCGTAAACGAAAGTCCGCCAACCTCTTCGTCGTTCAAAATTTTTCGCATATTCGCTTGCGCTTGTTCCCAACGCTCGGACAAGCCCGCTTCTTCCACGGCAGCTTTTGCCTCCGCATAGCGAGGCATACGCCGAGTCACGTCGTGCGCGTCCGTTCCCAAACAATGCACAAGTCCGTTGCGTAGCAATGCATACGCAAGCTTTTTGTCCGATTTATTCAAAAACGCCTCGACGTTGAGTTGCAACAAACAACCCATATTCACAAGCTCAGTTGCATATTCGGGCATTTTCTGCACCTCCGAATACCGTTCCGCGTGTGCAACGATCGGCGTATACCCCGTGTCCGAGATAAAGTCGTTGACTTTTTCCAACAATACGCCGCTCCATTCCGTCGTAAACGGAAACTCGAACAAAATGTATCTCGTTCCCTCTATGGCGAGCTTACAAAGCTCCTCCGATTCCGGCATATTTAAGCCCGTAAAATGCAACTCGCACCCCGACCGTACGGATAAATTTTCGGGTAAAACGGAACTTACGGCGGCAAGCGCCTCCGCACGTCTTTGCAAAAAACGCTGCGGAGAGTTACTTTTCCCGTAGTAATGCGGCGTAAACACCACCGTATCCACACCTTGTTCCTTTTCCATTCTTAAAAGCTCCGCCGCGACGAAAACGTCCTTCGCTCCGTCGTCTATGCGCGGCAAAATATGCGTATGCAAATCGATCATCGATCGTTCCTATTCTCCTATTCTATTATTTGAAATACCGAACGCCGCTCTCAAAAATCTTCATATCGAAATTTCCGTCAACGTTCTTATACAGATTGTCGCCGATTCTTTCGCTGTGCCCCATTTTCCCGAATACTCTGCCGTCGGGCGAAGTAATTCCTTCGATTGCCCAAGTAGAGCCGTTGGGATTAAACGGAGATTCCATTGTCGGCACACCGCTCAAATCCGCGTACTGCGTTGCGATTTGACCGCCTCGGCGCATTTTTTCGAGTTCCGCTACGGGCGCAACGATTTTCCCTTCGCCGTGCGACACGGGGACTTTGTACACTTCGCCCACTTTGCAAGCCGACAACCACGGCGAAAGGTTGGACGCCACGCGAATATCCGTCAACGTCGAAACGTGACGAGAAATATTATTAAACGTCAACGTCGGGGAAGTTTCCGTCATTTCGGTTACGTAACCGTAAGGTACTAGTCCGAGCTTGATAAGAGCCTGAAATCCGTTGCAAATACCGAGCACCAAACCGTCACGACGATTCAACAACTCTTCGACCTGTTCCGCAATATACGGATTACGGAAAGTCGTTGCGATGAATTTACCGCTTCCGTCCGGTTCGTCGCCGCCGGAAAATCCGCCCGGGAAAGCAAGAATGTTTGCGTTTTTAATCGCCTTCACGATTCTCTCCACGCTCTCTTCGATATCCTGCGCATTACGATTGCGCACCACAACCGTTTCCACTTCCGCACCGGCAAGGCGGAATTTACGGGCGGTATCCAATTCGCAATTCGTGCCCGGGAATACGGGGATAAATACACGCGGTTTTGCCGACTTTGTGGCGATATTTTCATACCTCGAACCGCCGTTATAATCGCAATTTTCCGCGCGACCCTCGGCAGGGGCTGTCGTCCCGAACACTTCTTCCAACGCCGAACCGTAAGCATTTACGGCACTGTCGAACGCCAACGCTTCGTTGCCGCAAATAAAGCAGTCACCGCATACCTGCCCCACGTATTTTTTCGAAACGGAAGTGTCAAACGCACTTTCATCCTTCAACGAAATTATCAAATCGCCATACCCCTCGCGATACAATTCGTCCGCCGTCATTTCGAAATGCACCCCGACCGAATTGCCGAGCGCGGATTTAATCACCGCCGCACCGACGCCCCCGTTTTCCGCAACGGTTGCAAATTCGATATTGCCGTTTCGGATATTGTCATATACAACGGAATAAATCTTCCTCAATCGTGCAAAATCAGGGGTAGAAAACTCGTTTTTCGGCACGGGGATATGATACAGTTTCTCTCCGCCCTTCAAAACGTTGGTAATCAACTTACTCGCTTTCGCAGGTGCAAGCGCAAAGGAAATGAGCGTAGGAGGCACGTGCATATTTTCAAACGTGCCGCTCATCGAATCCTTACCGCCGATCGCACCGAGTCCGAGCCCGATTTGCGCATACACCGCACCGAGCAACGCCGCGGCAGGTACGCCCCAAACCTTTGCTTCACCCGTCATTCTTTGGAAAAACTCCTGCAAAGTCAAGCGAACGTCACTGTATTTCGCACCAGTCGCCACAACCTTGGCAACCGACGCCACAATCGAATACATCGCCCCGACAAACGGACTGGTTTCCGTCAAATACGGGGAATATCCGTATGCGGAAACGGCACAATCGTCCGTCTCCCCCCCGCAGATTTTCGCCGCCATCGCAATGGCAGGCGTCAATTGATTTTTACCGCCCCAAGGCATAAACACCGTTCTTGCGCCTATGGTCGAATCGAACGTTTCCGACAATCCTTTTTTAGAACAAACGTTAAGGTCGGAAAGCGTTTTTCTGCTCTTTTCCAAAAAGTCCGTTCCCGTTTTTGCCGCAAACCAAGTCGTTACGGCGTCCGAAATTTCCACGTTTGCGGTCTGTTTTACGCCGTTGGTATCGAGGAACTCTCGGGAGATATCCACAATCGCCTTGCCTTTTAAGAACATTTTCATTCTGCCCGTATCGGTAACCACCGCCACGGGAGTCGCCGTGAGGTTTTCCTCCGCGGCAAGCGCGATAAACGCCTCTACGTCTTTTTCCGCCACCACGACCGCCATACGTTCCTGCGATTCGGAAATTGCCAACTCCGTACCGTTCAACCCCTCGTACTTCTTAGGCACTTTATCCAAGTCGATGTCCAACCCGTCGGCAAGCTCGCCGATCGCAACCGAAACGCCGCCCGCGCCGAAATCGTTACATTTTTTTATTTTACGCGTAACTTCTTTATTTAAGAACAGACGTTGCAACTTTCTTTCCGTCAAGGCGTTACCCTTTTGCACTTCTGCGCTGCAAGTTTCCACCGAATGCGCGTCGTGCGCCTTGGAAGAACCCGTCGCGCCGCCGCAACCGTCCCTGCCCGTTTCTCCGCCGAGCAACAAAATGACGTCGCCTGCCTTAGGCGCTTCCCGATATACCATATCTTTTCTCGCACCGCCGACGACGAAACCCGTTTCCAGACGTTTCGCTTTGTAGCCTTCGTGGTACACTTCGTCCACGATCCCCGTTGCGAGCCCGATTTGATTTCCGTACGAGGAGAATCCGGCAGCCGCTCGTTGCGTAATAACGCGTTGAGGAAGCTTTCCTTCCAACGTATCTTCCAACCTCTCCCGAGGATCCGCCGCACCCGTGATACGCATTGCCTGATAGACGTACGTTCTGCCGCTGAGCGGATCTCGAATCGCACCGCCGAGGCAGGTAGCCGCGCCCCCGAACGGCTCGATTTCCGTCGGGTGATTATGCGTTTCGTTTTTGAACATAATAAGGTACGGCTCTTTCTTGCCGTCTATTTCCGCTTCGATCTCGATAGAACAAGCGTTGATTTCGTCGGAAACGTCCAAATTGTCCAACACGCCGTCCTTTTTGAGTTTCTTCGCGGCTATCGTCGCCAAATCCATAAGACAAGGATATTTATCAGGGCGTTTCCCGTTGAGTTCCTCGAACAAATCCTCGTACAAGCGGTACGCTTTACCGATATCCTTATTTTCGGAACTGATTTTCACGTTTTTCAATTCGGTCGCAAACGTGGTGTGCCGACAATGATCCGACCAATACGTATCGATCACTTTCAATTCCGTTTCCGTAGGATTACGTTTTTCGCGCTTGAAATATTCGCGCACAAACAACAAATCCGCCTCGCTCATCGCAAAGCCGACCGACTTATGATACGCCGCGATCGATTCGTCCGACATTTCGATAAAACCTTCCACGTCGCAAACGGGCGCGCCTTCTATCGTCGCTCGAACAAGCGTTTCGGGTTTCTCGAACCCGACCTCCTCGCTCTCCACAGGGTTAACGATATGTTTTTTTATGGCAAGCAGCTCTTCTTCCGTAACGCCTTTCACCAAATAGACCCTCGCGCATTTTACAAGCGGACGAGCTTTTTTCGTCAAAAGCTGCACGCACTGCGACGCACTGTCGGCACGCTGATCGTACTGTCCTGTCAAGTAACTGACGGCAAACGCCCTGTACCCTTCGGGAACGTCCAGCGTTTCCAAATACACGTTATCCACAGGCGGTTCGGAAAACACCGTACCGAGCGCGGCGTGTAATTCCGATTCGCTGATGCCTTCCACGTCGTAACGGAGTATCAAGCGAAAATCTTCCGTATCGATTTTCAGCAGCGTTTTGATATCCGACGCTTCCTTTCTTGCCTGTACGTTGTCTTTCTTTTCCACGAAAATTCTATAAATCATTCTTTCTTCCTCCGTTTAACGAACGTCTACGTCTTGATATTTAATCCCGATATCCTTGCGGTAGTACATACCCTCGAAGTGTATTTTTTCCGCATTCTTATACGCTTTTTGTCGAGCCTCTTCCAACGTTGAACCCTTTGCACAAACGCCCAAAACTCTGCCGCCGCTCGTCACGATTTTCCCGTCTTTCACTGCCGTACCGGCATGACAAAGCACGATGTCCTCGTCCAACGCCCCGAACGTTATCTCCTTGCCTTTTTCGTATTTTTCGGGATAGCCGCCGCTCGCCAACACCAAGCAAACGCACGCGCCGTCCTCCCACTCGATTTTCACCTCGTCCAAGCGTTCGTCTACGACCGCCTCGAAAATTTCCGTCAAATCGGTTTTCAACATCGGCAAAATCACTTGCGTTTCGGGATCCCCGAATCGTGCGTTGTATTCGATGACTTTATATCCGTCTTTCGTCAACATCAAACCGAAATACAAAACGCCCTTGAAAGTGCGGTTTTCGGCATTCATCGCATACACGGTAGGCAGCATTATCTTTTCCATAACTTCTTTTCGGGACGTCTCCCCGAAAAACGGCGCAGGCGCGAACGTTCCCATTCCGCCCGTATTCAGCCCCTCGTCGTTATCCTTCGCTCGCTTATGGTCACAAGAAGCAATCATCGGCTTTATCGTTTTTCCGTCCGTAAACGCCAGACAAGAAACCTCCGGTCCTTCCAAATACTCCTCTACGACCACCTTATTCCCGGCAGAACCGAATTTCGATTCCAACATCATTTCCGCCAACCCGTGCAAAGCCTCTTCGCGCGTTTTACAAATCAACACGCCTTTACCGAGCGCAAGTCCGTCTGCTTTCAACACGACGGGGAGGGCGCACTTTTTCACGTACTCGACGGCTTCTGCGTATTCGGAAAACGTTTCGTATTTCGCCGTGGGAATCCCGTATTTTTTCATAAGCTCTTTGGCAAACGCTTTACTCGACTCGATCACAGCGGCGTTTTTGCGCGGTCCGAAAGCGCGATGTCCTCGACGCTCCAACTCGTCCACCAAACCGAGTGCGAGAGGATCGTCGGGCGTCACGACCGTGAAATCGACGTCGCTTTCGTCCAGCCAATCGCCGACCGCCGCAACGTCGCAATACTCCACATCCACGAGCGTCGCAAGTTCCGCTATGCCCGCATTGCCTTTCATCGCATAAATTTTATCTACCCTCGGCGATTTGGATAACGCCTGTATGACGGCGTGTTCTCTGCCGCCGTTGCCTATCACCAAAACGTTCATACTTACTTCTCCGTCGTTGTATTCAAAATACGTACCGTTCTTCCCGTTTTTTGCACTCTGCCTTCACAAAGCAGCTTTACGCATTCGGGGAGCATTTTGTGTTCTTCTTGCAAAATACGCGCTTGCAACGCTTCGGGCGTATCGTCGGGCAATACTTCCACCGCGCGTTGCATAAGAATCGCACCGCCGTCCACGTCCGCCTCGACGAAATGCACCGTCGCACCGCTAAGTTTCACCCCGTATTCGATCGCCTTTTCATGCACGTGCAATCCGTAATATCCCATACCGCAAAAAGACGGAATCAAAGACGGGTGTATGTTAATAATCGCGTTTTCAAACGCCCGTATAAAAGTCGCAGGCACGACGAACAACCACCCTGCCAAAACGATATAATCGATTTCCACCGCCTTCAACAGTTTTTCGACGCGTGCGTAAAACGCTTCTTTCGTTTCCGCGGTTTTATCGAAAACGATTGTAGGTATCCCGTGTTTCTCCGCACAGGAAATTGCCCCGATTTCTGGTTTCGAAGCTACCAGGTATGCGATCTCGCAAAATTTTTCCCGCTCGTTCGCGTCGACGACGGATTGAAAGTCCGTGCCGCCGCCCGAGGCGAATACCGCTATTTTTTTCATTTAAGGATAACCTTCTTCTCGCCAAAGACCGTCTTACCGATCAAAACGACTTCTTCGCCCGTTTCCCGCAAAGAGCGCATTGCCGCCTCTACGTTTTCGGGAGCCACGCATACGACCATTCCGATACCCATATTGAACGTATTGTAAATCTGCTCGTCCGTGATTCCCGCACGTTGCTGCATAACTTTGAACACAGGCGGCACTTCATAGGAATCCTTTTCGATTTCCGCCGCCACGCCGTCGGGCAAAATTCTGGGAATATTTTCGATAAAACCGCCGCCCGTGATATGCGCGATTCCTTTCACCTCCACCTTTTCGATCAAGGCAAGAATACTCTTCACGTAAATTTTCGTCGGTTTCAAAAGCACTTCCGCCGCCGTCGCACCGAGCTGTTCGTCGTAGGTTTCGAGCGCGTCTCTGTCCTCGTCGCCGAAAAGTTTCCGCACGAGAGAATACCCGTTGGAATGCACGCCCGTGGACTTTAATCCGATCAACACGTCGCCCGGCTGAATGTTTTTGCCGTTGATGACTTTTTTCTTATCGACGATACCGACCGCAAACCCCGCAAGGTCGTATTCCCCGTCCGGATAAAAACCGGGCATTTCAGCCGTTTCGCCGCCGATAAGCGCGCAACCTGCCTGCCGACAACCTTCCGCAATTCCTTTGACGACCTCCGCCTCCGATTCCGGATACAATCTGCCGCACGCATAATAATCGAGAAAGAACAGCGGCTTCGCACCTTGACAAACGATATCGTTTACGCACATCGCCACCGCGTCGATCCCGATCGTATCGTGTTTTTCTAACAAAAAGGCATATTTGAGTTTTGTACCCACGCCGTCCGTACCTGCCACCAAAACAGGTTCTTCCATTTTCTCGTTTGCAATGGAAAAGAATCCGCCGAACGAACCCAAATCCCCGATAACGTTGTCGTTATAGGTAGATTTTACGTGTTTTTTCATAAGGTCTACGGCTTTGTAACCTCTCGTTACGTCCACGCCGCTGTCTTTGTAGGAAATTGCCATATCCGTTCTCCTTCGTTATTTCTTATTTTCGGAAATCTTAAAATCATATTTGCTGTTTGTCGCCGTTTCGGGTATTTCCGTCGGATATTTCCCGTCGAAACAAGCCTTACAATACCCTTTGCAACACCCTGACTCGCCAAGCTTCGTCACGTCCTCCAACGGCAAAAAGCCTACGGAATCCGCCCCGAACAGCTTCGCCATTTCCTCAGCGGTATATTTACACGCGACAAGCTCTTCCTTAGAACCGATATCCGTGCCGTAATAGCAAGGATTCAAAAATTCCGGTGCGGAAGATCGTATATGAATCTCCTTCGCCCCCGCTTCGCGAAGAAGTTTCACCACCCGCACGCAGGTCGTACCGCGCACGATGGAATCGTCTACGAGGATTACGCGCTTGCCGCGCACCGTCGCCTCTACGGGATTAAGCTTGATTTTCACTTTATCCTCGCGTACGTTCTGCCCCGGGTCGATAAATGTCCGTCCGATGTATTTGTTTTTAATAAGCCCGAGCCCGTACGGAATCCCCGACGCCTCTGCGTAACCGATCGCCGCGTCGATACCCGAATCGGGCGCACCGATGACGACGTCCGCTTCCACGGGATGCGCCTTCGCCAAAAATTCTCCTGCGCGCTTTCTCGCCAAATGCACCGAACAACCGTCGATGACGGAATCCGGACGCGCCGTATATAAATATTCGAATACGCACAACCGTTCGGGCGCTCTTTCGCAATGCTCGCGCATACTCTTAACGCCGTCCTTAGAAAATACCACGATCTCGCCGGGATCGAGCTCCCGCACGAACTTCGCCCCGACGGTATTAAGCGCGCAAGACTCGCTTGCCACTACGTATTCGTTTTCGCCGCGCACCCCGTAACAGAGCGGATGCAACCCGTTTTCGTCGCGTGCGGCAATCAATTTTTGCGGCGACATAACCAACAGGGAATAACCGCCTTTGATTCGCTCCATCGCCTTACCGATCGCCTCTTCCGTCGAAGACGTAGTCAATCGAGCTTTCGTAATCATATACGCAATCACCTCGATTTCGTTCGAGGTATGAAAAATCGCGCCCTCCAATTCCAACTCCCTACGCAGAGCGGCATAATTTACCAAACCTCCGTCATGGGACAACGCGATCCTCCCCTTCACGTGATTGACGAGCATAGGCTCGGCATTGATTCGATCTTTCGTACCGCTCGTACCGTAACGCACGTTGCCGAGCGCCATTTGTCCTTTGCCGAGCAGTTCCAAATTTCGAGGCGTAAACACCTCGTTGACGATTCCGGAATCCTTATGCGCGCGAAATACGCCGTCGTCGTTGACGACGATACCGCAGGAAGCCTGTCCCCTGTGTTGCAACGCGTACAATCCGTAATACGCACTTGCGGCGACGTCCTCCGTATGTAAACCGAAAATCCCGAAAACAGCCATTTATTTTGCTCCCATCAATCTGCGCATCATTTCTTGATACGCCCCCTCAACGCCGCCGAGGTCGCGACGGAAACGGTCTTTATCGAGCTTTTCCCCCGTCGTGGAATCCCAGAAACGACAGGTATCGGGAGAAATTTCGTCCGCCAAAACAATCTCACCGTCCGAAGTTTTCCCGAATTCGATCTTGAAATCGACAAGCGTTACGTTGAGTTTCTTGAAATATTCTTTCAAGACTTCATTAATCTTAAAAGCCATGCTCCTAACGAGTTCTATTTCCGCCTTCGTCGCAAGCCCCAACGCCAACGCATGGTATTCGTTGAGCAAAGGATCGCCCAAATCGTCGTTTTTATAGGAAAATTCAATGGTCGGTTCGGCAAAAACGATTCCTTCGTCCACACCGTAACGTTTCGCAAACGAACCTGCGGAAATGTTGCGGATAATGACTTCCAAAGGCAAAATTTTCACTTTCTTAACCACCGTTTCACGGTCGGAAAGCTCTTCTACGAAATGCGTTTTTACACCCTCTTTTTCGAGTATCCGCATCAGGAAATTGCTCATTTTGTTATTGATGACGCCCTTGCCTTCGATCGTGCCCTTTTTCAAGCCGTTGAACGCCGTCGCGTCGTCTTTGTACGAAACGATAACGAGGTCTTTATCCGCCGTAGCGAACACTTTTTTCGCTTTGCCTTCGTAAAGCTGTTCTTTCTTTTCCATAATTGTATCTCCTATAAAAATATTTTCTTAATCATCGACGTTTTTCAACGCTCAACGCATACCTGCCTACCGTCTATAAGTCATTCTTTCTTCAAACCGCAACACAACGCCCGATACACGTTTTCAAGGGAAAACGCATGCGCGACAAAGTATTACGAAGCTTTTCAAAGCCATTCCCCGTTGCACCTCATACACGCGAAGAAATGTCTTCAAAAGCGAGTAAGACGCGAAGCGCGCGGCTTTCCCGACGAGAGTGTACTACCTGTACACGAGCAAGGGAAAACGCAAGTGCGACAAAGTATTACGAAGCTTTTCAAAGCATTTCCCGTAAAGCGACGTCGTCGGCGTATATCTTCTCCCTCATTTGCACCTTATAATCGTCCAACTTCGCCGCTATTTCCGGATATTTGATACCCAAAATTTGCAGAGCCAAAAGCCCGGCGTTTTCGCCGCCGTTGACGCCCACCGTCGCAACGGGAATTCCCGAAGGCATTTGTACGATGGAAAGCAGACTGTCCAAACCGCCCATCATATCCGTTTTTACAGGCAAACCGATAACGGGCAAAGTCGTCATCGCGGCAATCACTCCGCCGAGATGCGCCGCTTTACCTGCGGCACAAATAATCACCTCTATCCCGTTCGCCTTGGCATTCGCCGCAAATTCATGCGCTTCCTCGGGCGTACGATGTGCGGAAATGACGCGCACTTCCGTTTCCGCACCGAATTTCCGCAATACGTCGACTGCGGGTTTCACCACGTCGAAATCCGACTTGCTGCCCATTAAAATACCGACTTTGCTCATAGCATTTTACTCCTTTGCAAAGAAAAAGAGCGCAAACCTTTCGTTTGCACTCCTATTATCGATTGTATAATATTGTAAAAGCACGCTATACGCCCCGAAAAATCCACACCCGATTTCGGTGCGGTACGCGCGTAAGATACCTCGTTGTTTGTTTTTGGTATGCGTTTCATTCTCGACCTCATAAACACTCGATTCTGTTTCGCCTTTGCCTTTCCAACTGATTCTATTGTAACAAAAAAACACAAAAAAAGCAATAGTTTTGCAAAAATTCCCCCTGTAATTTTTCTTTGTAATTTTTTCACAGAAAATGTGAATTTCGGTGAGAACGTTTTCTAAGTGAGCCACACACCGCCCGAAGCGAACTTTTCGCACTCGGAGCGAAAAATAGCGCACTTTTTCGCGACTTCTCGGCTCTCCGACGAACACGTCGAAAAGCCCTCCTTGTGCAAAGGAGGGTGACACACGAAGTGTGTCGGGAGAATTGAAAAGCAACGTAACGCCGTATCGCGACTTTATAGCTTGCCTCCCTCTGACGAGGGAGGTGGATTTTTGCGAATGCAAAAAGACGGAAGGAGAGATAGATTGTTCTATTTTTCCTTAATGCATATCTTTTTTTCTCTCCCTCAGTCACTTCGTGACAGCTCCCTCGTCAGAGGGAGTCGAGGTCGTCGAGCTTTTAAGGAGAGATACAAGACTCTATCTTGCCACACAAAAGACTACGCCGCGTCCTCCAAAAAATAATCGTACAACGGCGCGTACAATTCCCCCAAGTATTGCGGAGCGACTTTATCCGCCTTGAACGATTGAAACCGCTTCGTCCCGTCCGTATACGCCGATTCGTAATAATTTTTTACAATCGTAAAACGTTCCGTTTCCGTCAAGGCATAATTCACCTCGTAAGGCACGCCCTCCGCCTCGTCGGACTTTGAAGAATACCGCAAATAAAACAACAACTCTTCGCGGAGCGTTTCCACCGCCGCCTCGTATTCCGCACGCAGCTCCGCCTGTATAAGCTCCCATTGCGCGGAACGCAAAATCCCGTTTTCACTCAACCGAGATTTCTCCGCACGCAAATCCTCCTCCAAGGCTTTGGCGAGTTTGTTTTTCTTGCTCTGCGCTTCTTTTATTTCCACAATCTGTTCCTCCGAAAGCAACGAAAATTGCGTTTCGGTATAACGAATAATATCGATAATCATAGTTTTCCTCTTCAAAAGCTTTCTATTTCGCCGCTAAGCCCTTGCAACGTCGCGCCTTTATAGAGCCTGATTTCCAAACGGAACGTTTCGCCGTACATTTGCGGAGTAATCGTCTTCACGCCGTCAACGTATACCCCGAAGCTTTTCCGTTTTTCGCCGCAAACCACCGTCAAATCCACCGTTCCCGTGCCTTTCAGGCACAGAGTTTTCAGCAATTTCCTGCCTTGCAACCCGAAATCGAGCGTTTCCGTATTAAAAAACGACTTCTCCCCCGTTTGATAGATTCCGTCGTCCGTCACGGCGTATATCGAACTTTCATACGCACATACCGCCTTCCCGTCCGCTTCGGATATGCCGTAAAGATTCATCGTGCAATAACCGCTGTCGGCGGCAGGGTCGAGAAAGACCGTCCGCCAAGTCCGCCCCGAGGTATAGTATCGCAGAAAAAATCCGCCTTCGTACGCCGCAAAGTTACAGGCGCTCGTCGTATCCCCGGCACGCAGATTCAACGACTTAAACTTCTTTCGGACGATTTTACCGTCCAACTCGTACACGCCGTCCGTTGCCATAAAATACAGTTTCCCCATACACGCCCCGACCGAGCCGCGCAAAATCTTTCCGCCTTGATAAGGAAACTTTTTCCTTTTGAAATCCTTGCCGGAGCCGGCAGGCTCGATTTCCGTCACCCCGTATTCGAAAAATACGTACAACTTTTCCCCGAGCGGCAAAATCGCCACAGCTTTTCCGGCATAATCGGGCAAAGCAATCCTGCCGCCCTCGTGTATGCTTTCGGTAAAATCCAACGGTTGCAACAATGCGGAATACACCAAATCGTTATACGCGCCGACAGCATACGCACGGTCGTCCGCCACGCAACCGCATCGGAATATTTCTTGCGCGTCATACTCTTCATACGTCGCCCCTGCCGTACGCGTCACGCCGTTTTTGCCGAACAACAACGTATACAACCCGTGCTTATCGTCCGTAAACGACGCTACGTCAAACGTACTTCCCGGACTTTTCGCCGCCGACGGAGAATAGGTCGTCGCCGTCCTTTGGGAATAATAATACGCCCCGTCTTTGGTCAAAAAACAGTACGTAGACGCATACGTGCCGTCCGATTGTCCTTCCCTCGCGCAAAAAATACGTTGTATCGCGGAGGGCTCTATTGAATACGTCAACATTTTATTGTTTGCGTTTTTACATATTTTCAACGTCACACCCGTACGCAACGTTCCGTCCAAACAGTTACAGTTACGGCTCTCCGCCGCATACAGCGTATTTTTCTCCCCGTTGCCGCCCCTTCGCCACGGCACGAACCTTGAAAACGAAAACGCAGTCTTTTTCGTGGAAACGCTCGTTACGTCCTTTCTCTTATACATCTTACACCCATCCTCTCGGCGGTATCCGTCCGCCGCCGTTCATGCGGTATGCGGATTCCACCGCCGCCTTATATTTTTGCTCCCACATTTTCGCTTCTTCGAACCTGCCTGCCGCCGTGCAATACTCCGCAGCGACGCCGTATTCGAACAAGCGAGAAGACGTATATGGCGAAAACTCGCTCTCGTCTTCCCAAGTTTTTTCTTCGGGCGCATACGCGTAAACGATCGTTACCCGTCCTTTTTCCGTACGCAAACGATCCGGGAACAACGTATACGGCAGAGCCTCTCCGTCCTCGCCCGAAACCTTTACGATGCGCACGGCAGGACGACTCAACTTCGCAAACGCAATCTCTCCGTCGTCCGTCCGAACGCTCTGTTCCGCCAACAGCGGCAAATAATCCAATGCCAATTCGTTTTCCACAAGCTGAAAACAATGCAACAGCAACGCCGCCAAATCCTCGTATTCTTCGTCCTCGTCCTCGAAATAATACCTGAGTTCCTGCTCGCACCCCAACAATCTCGCCGCAGACATTATAATATCCTTTACCATTTATACCTCCCTTTCTCGACGAAAAAAGCACCCGCTTTTGCGTTAAACGCATACACGGGTGCTCCTTTCACCTAAAAACAGACTTGTTTTTTATGCTTCGGTGATCCCCGTCAATCTGCCTTGACCGCAAGGTCTGTCACACATCAATTCCGCATATTTTACGAGCGTCGCCGTATACACGGGTTTTCCGGGCACCTGTTTCAAAATCTTCCCGTCCTCGCCTTCCAACCACTGCCAATCGCAAAGTTGATACAGCTTAAAATCGTCCGTATTCAAAAGATACATCGTGCCGGCAGGGCAAAATCTATCCGTCACCACGGGAATCCCGTAGAAACTGAGTGCCGTCACGCCGTCCGTTTCCACGGTAGGAAGCGGAACGTCGTTTTCGCGACAATACTTCATCAACGCGCGTCTCACACCCCAAGAACAGACGATATAGTTGACTTTTCCGCCCGAACGCGCTTCGATTTGGTCGAGGGCTTTTTGAATAATCGCATCGCTGATTTCCCCGACTTTCGTCTGCTCGTGCGGAACCATCACCGACTTACTCTTATCCACACCGTAAAGCGTATCCGTTTCCTCGAACAATGCCGCAATACCCGTAATTTCCTGATTTTGGGAACCGTGTATAAACACACCGCTGCCGACGGGCAATAACGTGTCGTTAAGATCGGAACCGCTGACGACGAACATATTCAAGTCCCTGTCCACCGCGCTCACGACGCGCCCGACGCACATATCGTCCAATACGTTCGTCGTGGTATAGAAATCCAACAACATACCTTCCACTATGCCGCTCACGTCTTTTACAAATATCTTGTTTCCCGTTTTCACAGACGTAACCGACGTAATTTTCCCCGTTCCGTCGCCGAAAAGCATACGTCCGAAATTGAACGACGCACTCTTGATCATCGATTGCATTTCATCGTTGAGCAAATTCACGAACGCGCCCTCGTTGTTCGCCGACGCGCGAATGGCTTTATCGGAAATTTCAATCGTTCCGTATAAATTTTTCAAAGTAGAAGTAAATTGCACGTAATCGCTCGCCGTCGCTTTCGGGAGATCCCCCGTTTCGCTGCCCGCGCCGATACCGCCGTTAAAGCCCACTTTCACAAGCTTCTTGATATCCTTCCCCACGACGTCCGTCGTCGTGCGTTGAATCCTCGCCAAAAGCGGATTGACCTTCATATCCAAAGCGTCCGTCACCGCGTCCAAGTAAAAAGATTTTAAGGCATTGTCAGCCGTCTGAATCGTAACCATATAAAATTATCTCCTTTTCTTTTTTATTGCCGTAGCTCTTCTACGGCTCGTCATTGCGGCAGGACTTCGCGTCGTAGCTCCGCGAAGCTCGTACCCCGCCGCGTTTAGCCGTTGACGTCACCCGTTCTGTTTTTGAAATACTGCAACGCCATCGTCCCTGCTGCCCCGATACTGCGCGCCCGTTTCGGAGGCGTCAACGGAGCAGTCACTCCGCCTAGAGTCAACGGAACGTCGGTTTTCCCTATCGAAGAAAGATATTCCCCGATTACGCGCAACCGAACGCCCTCGTCCAGACGAACTTTTTCGTAGAGTTCTTCGGAAGAAAGGCTCTCCCCTCCAAGTGCAACGGGCGATACCGCTTTCGCTCCTTTCGACACCGCGTCCTTACAAACCTTTTCCTTCTCGCCTACGCTTCCGTCCTCTGCGTCGTTCGTCTTATCCACGCATTCTCCTGTCGAAACAGCCGTAATTGTCGGCTCTTTTTCGGGAGTCGTTTCGGCGTCCGAGCCCGCTGGAGTTACCGTCGCCGCATCGTCTTTTTCACCGTTCTCGGCGATCGGTTGTCCGATTTCCGACAAAAACTCGTCGAATTGTTTCGCCGCGGCTCGATGCGTCTGCGCGTTTTTGCGGAGTTTTTCCACCCCGAGTTCCTTCGCGCCGTCCAATCGGTTTCGGTCTTCCGCCTCTCGTTCCAGTTCTTTCAACCTTTGGCTTCTTCTCGTAAATTCCGCCTGCAAAGAACCGTACGCCCTTACAAGGGCGTCTACGCTCTTAAACTTTCCCAAAACCGTCGAGGCAGCCTCTTGTTTTGCCGTTGCAATTTCCTCCGTTTCGGCGATGTTTTCGTAAACGTTCTCCTTTTTCGTGTTTTTCATTTTTCACTCCTTATAAATTTTTATTATATTGTTTATGCGCTTCGATATGCGCTAAAAAACGTCCTTTCCAAAGCTCTTTCTTCGCGGAATTTTTGAATTCCGCCGACAACAAAAATCTTGTATGTTCCAAAATATGCGTTTCGTGGTCGTCGTAGTCGTCCGGTAAAATCTCGCTCTCCCGAAGTTCCAAATTCTCTTCCACCGCTTTCGAACGATGCAACGCGGAAATATCCTTCGCGTTTTCATAGCTCCCGAATCCGAACGCTTCCAAAATCCGATTTTTGTTTTCGGCGCTGATGTTTCCTTCCTTATCCGTAAGCAACCCCGCCTCGTACAACTTCAATAACGTGGCTCGCTTTTCTTCGGGTGTAACCGCGTTCTGCGATTCGAACTGCAAATCGTTCACCGCCAAATTCGAAGCATTGAAATAATACACCTGCGTCTTTTTGTTTTCGCCCGTCATCGTCATCAATCTCGCCGTGCCGGCAAACTGCCGATACAACCGCAAAATATGTCTGCCGACTTCTTTCATCGCACGTTCCATGCTCCCCACGGTCGCAGACAACCTCGACTCGTCTTGCGTCAACAATAATTGCAGCCCCGTCGCGCTCGTTACGCCGCTCGGCGTGGAATTTTGCGAAAGATCGCTGACGCCGCTCACGAGCGCGAACTCTTTTTCCAACCATTCTTCTTCGTCCTTGAACGCCGAAGGAACTTCGCCGCAATCGAGCATTTCAGGTGCTTTTCCGCCCTGTCGATAAACGAGGATCTTCCCCGGCAGCAACCCTTCCGCTTCCAATTCTTCCGTATCAATCGAACCGTCCTCCACCGTCAACACACCGAGCGAAAGCCTGTTCAAAAACTCGTGTTTTCGATTTCGCACGGCGTTATAAGCTCTCTGCACGGGCACCAGTCGGTCGATGACGCTTCCGCCGAAAAACGCTCCGGGCAACCGCAAACAATCTTGTTTGACAAACGGAAAGCCGCGTTCCCCCTTTTCCCTGTTTAGATAGGGCAACTCCCCCGTATACAACAATTTACCGTCCGCCACGATCTCCAACTTTCCTTCCGGATATTCGGCATTCGGCTTTGTGTATCGCTCCAACAGCAATACGCCGTCCTCCACCGTCGTCGTATTTTTTCCCGAAAACACGTTCAAGCGGCTCGCCGCAGGTTCGCTGTACTCCGCGGTCGTCACCGTTTTCCCTTCTACCGCCACGCCGAATTTTTCCGCCACGTACCGAGCCGTCACCGTCTGTGCATGAATTAAGCTCCCCACCGAGTCCATATCTTCCGCGTCCAACCGATCGGGAAAAATCTCAAACGGAGACACGGCGATCACCTGTGCTTCCCCTTCGTATACGGGCAATCCGTCTTCCGTCACGGCAACCTGTCTGCCGCCCTGTTCCGCCCAAACGATTTTATAAAACGCGCTACCGCAAATTTCCGACCAAGCAATCGCTTTCGACACCGTCTCCGACAATCCGATACGCGCCTGTACGTACCGCAATACGCCTGTTGCGAGCTGTGCCGCATGCACGTCCCCTTCTTCGTCCGAAAACGCACGCACACGCAGCTCCGGTTTCAGCTTTTCAAGCTTAGCAATTCGAGAATCGACGGTCGGCGCGATATGGTTGAACACCCTACGCGATTGCCAGTAAAATCTTGCGTCCTCCTCCACGATCTCCCCGGACGGCGCGATATCGCAATACTGGTTCCCGTTAAAAAAGTTCATATTCAACAACCAGCCGCTCTCTACGCTCCTACGCGCTTCCCTACGCCGCAGGAAATCCTCCGTCACCTCTCGTGCGATACGCTCCACCGCCTCTTCCCTCGCCGTCTTTTCAAATGCCGTACTTTCTCTTTCCGTTTCTTTCATTTTGCCCTCCTATCACTTCTTTTTCTTCGCCTTACTCGTCTTTTTGGCGACAGTTTTTGCGCCTGTCCCCGTGTTTTTCGCGCCTTTCGTCGTTTTAATCGCTGTCTTTTTCGACGTTTTCGTCTCTTCGTACTGCTTCAATTCTTCCAAAAGCCGCGTCTTTTCCCTCTCCAACTCCTCGTCCGTCCATGCGGACAGTTCGACGCTCTCCCCGTCGAAAAGCAACATCTGCACAGCCTTCAAATCCGGCGGAACGTCTTTTTTCGTCTTTTTCCTTTTCGTCAGTTTTAATGCCCCGTCCACCTCCGCATATTCCTCCGTCACTTCCGCCACCTGATACCCGAGTGCGACTTTCAACAGTGCGTCGCCTATCTTATCCTCTTTCGTTCGCATTTCTTTCTTCCCGACCATGCCCCGTTCTTTTTCCTCCTATTAATTACTCAACGCATACCTGCCCGTCCCGTTCACTTCTCAAACGGCATTTTCTTTAATCCCCGTAGCCGCTTCTCCTTATCTCTCTGAATCGCTGTTTTCGACGCCGTTATCGGCATTCTTTTCGGACGAGTCATCAAATAATAGCGCATTTCGTCCAAGCCGTGATCGTTCACTTTTCTCGGCGAATCTCCGCTCCCCCAATAATATCCCTTCAACTCCTCGATCAAATGCGGACAGGTATTAAATATATACAGATTCGGCAATCCGTTTTTTTGATTCAAATAACTTTTCACCCTCGCGATCCCCGAAAACAACTCTTTTTCCACGTCCGGATTCACCAAAATACCGCGCTCGTAAAACAGCTCCACGACACTTTTCACGCCGGACAGCGTCCGCTGCTTCGCCGCGCTGTCGATCAATGCGCAAATTCGTCCCCGAGCGTCCCGTTTCCAGCCCAGTCTATCGCAAATCTTTTGAATTTCCGCCGCATGATAATCGACGTCTTTTCCTGCCTCGTAATGCTCGTATACCACGTACACGTTATCGTCGTAATCCACCGCATACCAATGCGCCGACAAGGGATTATTCAATCCCGGATCGATGGAAACGGTATCCTGCCACTCTTTCGGGATCGGAAAAGGCTCTATCACGTGTATCGTCTCGTCGAACTCCGGATACACCAACCCTTCCGCAGCGCTCGCAAACCGTCCGAATCTTCGTGCCTGTAACGTTCGCTCGTCCAAGCTCGCCTCCATCAACGCAACTTCTCGCTCGTCCAAGTACGGATTATCCGCCCATTCCATAAATTCATACCAAGTTTCCGGGTCCTTCCGTCTATTCAAAAATATCTCGTTGTAAACGAACGTCAAGCCTTTCAACGGCGTCATCGTCCCGAATACCTCGCCCTGCCTGTCCATAACACGCATTCGACACTCCCTATACACGTCCTCGGGCGGCTCTTCGTCGAACCATACGAAATCGAGCGACGCACCCTGAAACTTCTCTCTGCCCTGATCGCAACTCTTAAATCCGATTACCGAGCTTCCCCCCGATACGTTTTTCACGCGAATAAAATCTATTACGCCGTCCTCGGGCGAATCTCGCCTGCCGCTGAGCATCACGATTTCCTCTATCCAGTCCTTACGTAAGTATTGCAAAATCTTCTTTTGCGCCACGTCGCGTTGCACCTGCGCCGAAAGAGAAACGACCCAACCGCAAACGTTCCCCCGATTTTGCCGATACGGATGCACGCCCCTTGCCATATACACACACTCCACCGCGCCGCATTCCGTTTTGCCCGAACGATTTCCTCCGAACACCCAACGATTTCTTTTCGGACACTTGTGAAACGCAATCTGTTTCTCGTGCTTTTTCTCTCCCGCGTTATACGCCGCCAACCTGTCCCCGTCCCGTCGTTTTTGCAACTCCGCTTCGATTCTGTAAAGCTTTTCTACAATATTTCTCATATTCCCTTCCATTCCGTCAAAATCGCGCGCGGCTTTGCCCGTATAATACTGTTTGTTCCTCGATATTCACAAATACAGGTCGTCCCATGAAAAAAATATTCTTTCACACGCTTTTCTGCATATTCTTATTTCTAAACGCAACGTTCTTCCGCCCTTCGCCGAGCTTCGCCCTCGCCGAGCCCTCTCTGCGCGCGGACAGTTACGCCTGCATACGCACGGACGTATATTTTTACAATGCGCCGGACGATCGTCGCGGCTTATTCCTGCTTCCCCGTTCCTACTACGTTAAAATTTTAGAATACGGGGAAAGGTATTGTAAAATCGAATATCTTTACGACGACGCTCACACGAAAAAATTGATAGGCTATGCGGAAACCGCTTTGCTTACACCCGTCGATTATACGCCAAAACGCCCGTATCTCTATTACGTATTCGATGTCTGCTATCGTATAGGCGATACACAAATCGACGATTCCGCTTTTTTAACCCAAATCACCGTTTCGTGCGCCTATTACGGAGACTACACCATCGGTTCGGAAACCTATTGCTACGTCCTCCGCAACGATTCGTTCGGCTATATCCCCAAACCCGACAACCTATCTCCGCCGACAAATACCGAATACGAAGAATATCTGTCGAGTCTTCTCCCCTCGGACGCTTCGAACGATTCCGTATCAGAGCCTTCCTCGTCCTCTCCTGCGCAAATCGCCGTTTTGATCGCCGTTTGCTTACTTGTCCCCGTTCTCGCGGCATTGCTGCTAAAGCCGTCCAAACGACGTGATTACGATGCAGAGGACTCCTTTGAAAGCTGAATTTTCCCGACTCTTTTTCCCTCTTCGCGTTTTTTCAAAAAACGCTCGATTCGCCGAAAGGTTTCCAGCTCCGCAAAATAGTCCCTATACGCGGCTTCGTCTATCCCCGCACGCAACAGCATCGCGGCGACCTTTTCCCCTACTCGGTTTTGTTTTCTGAAATAAACGCTCTCGCTGGAATATTTCTCTGCGCTTCTTTTCTTTCCGAAATATCGCACGGCAACCAGTTCTCGTTCCTCCTCGCTAAGGGCGTCGTATACTTGCTCCACCGTCGTTTTCAGCCAAAGCAACCGTTCTTTTCGAAGAATTTCCGTCGCCAGATACTCTGCCAAAGCCTCCGTAGTCAAATTGCTGTTATACGATAATAAAGCTTTGTTTGCAATATGTTCCGCATAATCTTTCCCCACGGTTTTCAACGCGGGATATGCATAAAGTACGGCTTTATGATAAGTTTTCAAAATCCCTCACCTCGCTTTTTATAATGTTTAATCTCACCGACCTTTTCTTATGTATTCAAGCGTTCTCACGTACGCCTGCGAAAGCACGTCCGCCTACGTTATGAATTTTCGGTTTTCGTCCGCAACGCACGTTTGTCGCCTTTGCGAGATTTATTATGTCACTTTTTTGAATTTTTGCAATACCCTACTGTCCGTTTTTTGAATTTTTTACGAACATTTGTTTGTATTTAATGGTATACCATAGTTTAATTATGACAGATATACGCCTATTTTATTTTTTCCTATTTTCTCACCTACACTATATATATTGACAAATCGCCCCTCGCATTTAAGAAATCGACATTAAACGCTCGCACCGTCGTTTTTTCGTTCCAATATCGAATCGTCCGAATAAGCCGATTTTTCAATTGACTCCCTTGCACAAAAGGACAAGCAAGTCATGAGACTCCCTTGTGTAAAGGGACGAGCTGCCCGTTAAGAAAAGCGTTGATAACGCTTTTTAGGGGCGAGATAAGCGAGCAACGATAGGTAGTTGCGAGCGTGACCGAGCATAACGTTTTCCTTGCGTTATGCGAGAAATGTCACAAAGTGACTGAGGGATTGACCGTGCATTGCAAACGAAACGGAACGTTGCTTTTCAATACTTACGAAACGCCAGAGGGAGAGAATCATTCCCCTCGTCGAAAAAAACTCGTCGCCACAACGTTTTCATTTCTACTCTTTACACAAAAACGCAAATCTTCACGGTCGCACGCAAAACCACCGACGTCTTTCCCTCCTTCCCGAGAAGAAGTTTTCGACTTTTTATAAGTTTTTTTCATTTTTCCTATCAAAAAGCTTTGACAAGTCCGCAAAAATGTGGTATAGTATTATAGCTTTTGAATAAGGAACGCATAGAGCTGTGCAGAAGTACCCAAGTGGCTCAAGGGGCTCCCC
>CAZEVL010000003.1:0-21013 GCA_964515795.1 uncultured Clostridia bacterium
CCTCATCAACGTAGAAAAAATTTAATCGACTGTTTCGACGGTCGTTACGATTTATCGTTAAAAGAGCTTGTCAAAGACAAGCTCTTTCTTCTCTTTATTACGGACAAAGCCTTTACACAATCGGTTTAACAGGATACCGTATCACCGTTTTCAAATTACTTACGGCACACTTTCTCGGGTCGCTTAAATAAATCTCGTGATGATATCGGTCTGCCCTAATATCCGACGCATACCCCTTTTCCTCGGCGAACTCGCGCATGCGTTCCATCGTCGTCGGTTCGTCGTCATAACTCCCCACGTGCATACATTGAACGCACGTCCCCTCGTCATACGTAAAAAATTCCACGCGCGAAAAGTCACGCTGCTTTTTCTTTGTCGCTTCTTCGACCGCCCAATCGAACTCTGCCTTCGTTACAAAGTCCGGCAATCGAATCATCGATATAAAGCGCAACGCTTCTTTATTGTTATAATCGATAAATCCGTTTATTCCGTCCTGCCACCACAAGCCTTCGAGCGGAGGAACGACGTATTCGAAAAAGCCGTCTATTTTATGCGTTCCTTTATAACTCATCTTGATTGTGTACGCCACGCCGTATAACAGCCCTATCGTCGTTTTATATTCCCCGTTTTCTTCGTTCGGATTTCCCGCGCCTCTAACCGCAATATACCGCATTCTCGGTATTTCAACGATCGCAGGCTTATTTTTCGGCATATAAAATTCTTTGTATTCTTTCTTAAAATCAAACGCCATGTTTCCTATCTCCTTCGATAAAATATCTTACCTCTACGCAACCCAACGACCTATCGCCAAATAACCGATACGGAACGCAATAAAATTTATCGTTTGCCGATTATTTTACAAAACGTAAATAGATCCGTTGCCCGAAAGGGCAACGGATTATTCGTTTTATTTTTATTCCGTACGCAAAGCAATTACGGGATCTTTTTTCGCCGCCGCATTGGCAGGAATCAAACCGCTGATAAGCGTTAAGCAAACGCTGACGGCAACCATAATCAACGCCGAACCGAAGGGCAATGCAGCAAGCGTGTAAATACCCGTAAGCGAACCTAAAATCGCATTGATTGCAATCGAAAGCAAATACGTAACCGCCACGCCGAAGACGCCGGAAGTAAGCCCGATAATAAACGTTTCCGCATTAAACAGATTTTTGATATCTCGTTTTCTCGCGCCGATGGAACGAAGCACCCCGATTTCCTTGGTGCGCTCCACCACGGAAACGAACGTGATAATTCCGATCATCACCGACGACACGACGAGGGAAATCGCCGTAAACGCTACGAGTACGTATGTAATGGCGTTCAGCATTACCTGTACCATACTCATCATCACACCGACCATATCGGTATAACTGACGGCTCTTTCGTCGTTTTCGGCATATCGCGCGTTCCACGCGTCCAAGTGCGCCAGCAGACCTTCTTTCGCGTCAAACGTGTCCGTATACAGCTTAATCGAAGAAATACTGTCGCTTGCGCCGATTTCACGCAACGCCCCCGTCGTATTGTAACCGACGTATACGCCGAGTTCTTCGTAGTAATAGAAATAATCGTCCAACGTTTTTGCCACAGGTTTCGCATACGGCACCATCTGCCCGCCGAGCGCGGGGTCGTTCACCGAGATCGATTGCGCGATTTTACAGTCCTTATTGCGTGCGATATATTCGGTAACAAGCTTTTCCGTCACGTTCAACCCCGAAGAAAGACAACCGTAATTCAACCCGTCTTTCAATCTTAAAATACCGCTGATTTTAATTTCGACGCCGTCCCCGTCAACGGTCAAATTTTTCCGTTCGCCGTTATAGTCATACTCGTACGCGGCATTTTTATCCGCTTTCGTATATACCGCGTCGTTATCGTATAAAACGAATTTTTTGGATAGAATCGTATCGAAGTCGATCAACATCGGTTCCTCGTCCTTCGATTCGCCTTTTTCGAACAACGCCAAAAAATCGCTCTCGTCTATAAAACCGAGTTGTGCCAACAACAAATCCGTCGCGTCGTTATTGCCGCCGACGACCAACACCGCCTCGTTGCTACTCTTCGGAAAGCTCCCTGCCAACACGTCGTATTGCGACAATACGTATTGACCGTAGCGACTGTCGTCGAAGTCCGTCGTGCCGGGCATTTTTCCGTAAATAGCGCCCAAATAATCCACCAGATACGTAAGTTGCGCGTATTTTGCGTCTTGATTGCTGATTTCCGCCTTGTAAAACTCCTTCAACGAAGAAAGCGACATATAACGCGTCGTCTTATCGCTCTCCTCCGTGCCCGTTACGATTTCCGTAAACAGATTGTTCGTCATGGCGAATCCGTAATCGTATTGTATCGCCGTATACAGCGAGGAATCCATCGATTCCAAATACGCGACGTACTCGTCGGAAAGATCGTTGTTCACCGTCATGCCTTGCGCGATATTCGTCAAAAAAGAATTTACGTAGACCTTATTGTCGAGTTGCGATAAATCGGGCATATCCTTGGAACTCTTCATCCCGGACATAATGGCAGTCGTGTCCAACGTCGTTTCCGTAATTTCAACGGGATAATAGGACAACATATCTTCTTGCGTCCTTAAAATATACGCATTGAAACCGCTCGACAACGCCAATACCAAACACACGCTGATAATACCGATGCTGCCGGCGATGCTCGTCACCGCCGTACGACCTTTTTTCGTCAAAAGATTTCGCGCGCTGAGTTCCAAGGACGTCTTAAACGACATGGAAGATTTCTCGTTACGTTTCTTTTCCTCTTTTCTCTTTCGCTTCGCCTCGGCTTTACGCTGTTTTTCATCGCATTTATCCGCACTGTCCGTTTGCGGCAGTTCGCTTTCTTCTTCCAATACGTACGGCGCGGTGTCCGATACGACCAACCCGTCTTGCAAACGTACGATACGGGAAGAATATCGTTCGGCGAGTTCCGGATTATGCGTAACCATAATCACCAGCCTTTCCCCTGCGATTTCGCGAATCAAATCCATAATCTGCACGCTCGTCGCCGTATCCAACGCCCCAGTCGGTTCGTCGGCGAGTAAGATTTCCGGGTTGTTGACGAGCGCACGCGCGATAGCGACACGCTGCATCTGTCCGCCCGAAAGTTGATTCGGACGTTTGTACAATTCGTTACCCAAGCCGACCTTTCTAAGGGCTTCTTCCGCACGCTTTCTGCGCTCCGCCTTGGAAATACCGCTGATCGTCAACGCCAGCTCCACGTTACCTAAAACCGTTTGGTGCGGAATCAAATTATAGGATTGAAAGATGAAACCGATTCGATGGTTTCTGTACACGTCCCAATCGTGATCGTTATAATGTTTCGTAGAAACGCCGTTGATGACAAGGTCGCCGTCCGTGTAATGGTCCAAACCGCCGATAATATTGAGCAAAGTCGTCTTGCCGCACCCGGACGAACCGAGAATGGAAACGAACTCGTTCGCACGGAAACGCAAATCGATACCCTTTAAGGCTTGCACGTCCTGCCCTGCCGTTTTATAAATTTTCGTAATGCCTTTTAATTGTAACATGTAGTATCCTCGAATACGCTTATCGCGCTTTATTCTTTTCTTCGTCTATTTTTTGAACAAATTTATTCAACAACTCGCACATTTTGAAGAAGTCCTCTTCGCCGAACTCCGTCACGAGATTGCCGAGAAACTCCTCGACGCGCTTCACTTCGCAACTATATTGTTCCGCCATTTTCTCCGTCGTTTCGATATAGGCGATTTTTCTATCCACGTCGTCCGCGACGCGTCGAACTGCACCCTTTTCCTCCAAACGGTTGACGATTTGCGAAATTGCGGAACGGGTCAAACCGAGCCGTTTGGCAAGCTGCGTAGAGATCAGGCGTTCGCCTCTGTATTTCGCCGCCAAAACCTCGCCTATAAGACGCATTTCCGTATCGTTGAAATTCGCGTGTTTCGAAGAAAGTTCCAAATGTCCGCAACGCTTCAACGTCGTAAACGCCATACGCAAATATTGTTCGTTTTTCGTTTCTGCTTTTTCCGACTTATTCGTTTTGTTTTTTTCGTTATTGCTCATAAAAATTACCTCGCTTTTCGTGCGCCTTATATTATATTTCTTCCGTTCGGCGTTGTCAATCAAAAAAAGAAAGTTTTCTTGAAAAACGCGTAACTTTTCCGTTTCGGCACAATTACGCATTTTCTAAGGAATACTATACACGAAAAATGTGAAAATAACACTATCGAATTGTGAAAAAAAAGTTAATTTTTTAATATTTTCCGTGAAAAGCTTGTCAAACGCGTACAAAAATGCTACAATAGCTTATAGTAAATAGGAGTTATTATGAACGAATTAAAAGAATTTTTGAAAACGTCTTACACGGCGTATCACGCCGTTGCCAATGCAAAAGCAGCCTTGGAAGCGCAAGGTTTCAAACGTCTGTACGAAACGAACGACTGGGCGCTCGCCGAAGACGGGAAGTATTACGTAGAACGCGACGGAAGTTCCCTCATCGCATTCACCGTCGGTGCGATAGACGATTTTTGTTATAAAATCGTGACTTCGCATACCGATTCCCCTGCGCTGAAACTTAAAGAAAACCCCGAAACGGGCGTAGCCCCTTACGTAACCTTAAACGTCGAACCGTACGGCGGCGGCGTTTGGTATTCCTTCCTCGATCGTCCTTTGAAAATCGCAGGACGCGTATTGCGTAAAAAAAACGACGCAATTCGCAGCGAAACGTATCTTTCGCCTTTCGTCGTAACCGTTCCTTCCGTAGCCGTACACCAAAACCGCGGCGTCAACGACGGCTTCGCCGTCAATCCGCAAGTGGACCTTCTTCCCCTGTTCGGACTGAAAAACGACGACGCATCCCTGCAAAACGTCTTAAACGCAGGCGACGGGGAAGTCTTGGCATACGATTTATTCCTCTCCCCCGCCACCGAGCCATATTTCTTCGGCGTTCACGACGAATTTTTAGCCGCGCCTCGTATCGACAATTTGACGAGCGTATTCGCTTCTTTGCAAGCCTTGCTCCGTCAATCGGAAAACAGCAACGGTATATGCGTCGCCGCTTTGTTCGACAACGAAGAAACGGGTAGTTTGACGGCGAAGGGCGCAGACGGAGATTTTCTGGAAACGGTGCTCCGCAGAATCGCATACGCATTCCGTTTCGACGACAACGAATATTATAAAGCCGTCGCGAATTCGTTTTTACTGTCGGTCGACAATGCGCACGCGGTACACCCCAACCACCCCGAACACGCAGACCCGACAAACAAAACGGTCATGGGCGGCGGCGTAGTATTGAAACATCACGCTAACCGCGCCTACACCACGGACGCAGGCAGTGCGGCAATCGTCAAAGCTTTGTGCGAAAAAGCAAACGCCCCCTGTCAGCCATTTTTCAACCGCTCCAACGTACGCAGCGGTAGCACGCTCGGTGCGGCGGCACTCCGTCACGTATCGATGCGAGCGGCAGACATCGGCATAGCGCAACTCGCCATGCATTCCGCCAACGAATGTTTCGCCTGCAAGGATTACGACGCCATGTTGCGCCTGTTGCAGACGTTCTATACGACGGATCTCCTCTTCGACAAAGACGATATTTTACTTCGATAACCGTATAAAAATCGGCAAGTGCGATAAACCGCACCTGCCGATTTTTTTAATATTCGTATTTCTTTCGATACAAGATCAAAAGCACGACGGCTACGAGTGCCGCCAACAATTCCCCTACGACAACCGAAGCCCAAATCCCATCCGTGCCGAACGCCAGCGGCAATAAGAACACCGCACCGACTTGGAACACGACCGTACGCAAAAAGGAAATAATCGCCGAAGCCAATCCGTTGTTGAGCGCGGTGAAAAAGGACGAACCGAATATGCCCACGCCGCAGAACAAGAACGAAAACGAGAAAATCGCAAACGCGCGTAACGTCAATTTCAGCAATACTTTGTCGTAAGACACGAAAATCAACGCAAACGGTTTCGCCAGCAGCTCCGCCGCGAGGAACATCGCCACCGAAAAAACGGCGATGATTACAAAACTCTTTTTGCGAATGCTGCGTAACTCCTCTTTGTTTTGCGCGCCGTAATGATACCCGACGACGGGGGCTACCCCCATCGAATACCCGATGAATACGGCAAGGAAAATCATGTTCACGTACATCAACACTCCGTACGCCGCAACGCCGTTATCGGGGTCGTACGTCATAAGTTGCGTATTGTACAGAATGGAAACGAGCGACATCGTAATTTGAGAAAGGAACTCCGACACACCGTTGGAACAGGTTTTCCATAACGAATTCAAATCGAAACTCATCTTTCCCAAACGCAACAAACTGTTGTTTTTTCTGAAAAAATAGACAACGGGTACGACGCCGCCGACCAACTGACTCAACGCCGTCGCTGCCGCCGCACCGGCAACGCTCCACTTGAATACGCCGATAAACAACGCGTCCAAAACAATGTTCGTTACGCCTGCGGCAATGGTCACCCACAACCCGAGTTGCGGCTTTTCCGCCGTGGGGAAAAAGCTTTGAAATTCAAACTGCAACATATACACGGGAAGCGCGATTAAAAGAATTCTTCCGTACGTGATACCCAATTCCAAAACTTCGCCTTCCGCTTTCAAAAGTACGGCGATGGGACGAATAAAGATAATCCCCAGCGCCCCGAAAACGATACCGCAAACCACGGTAAGATAAACGAGCATGGAAAACAGCCCGTTGGCTTTTTCTCGCTCCCCTTCGCCGAGCGTTTTTGCGATCAACGCGCTTCCGCCCGTACCGAACATAAAGCCGATCGCCCCGAACACCATCGTAAACGGATAGATTACGTTGACTGCCGTAAAGGCGGATTTCCCTGCAAAGTTGGAAACGAAGAACCCGTCCACTACGCCGTAAATCGAAGTAAAAATCATCATAACGATAGACGGAAGCGTGAACCGTAGCAACTTCTTATAGGTGAAATGATCGGAAAATTTTATCGTCATTTACGCACCTCGTACCAACGTCGAATAAACGACGCCACAAGCGGTGTCAATTCTTTGATTTCCCAACCCGTCGTATTGACGATCAGGTTGTAATACTGCCGCTCGCCCCAGCCGCTGCCGCTGATGACCGCGCGTGTTTTCATTCGTTTTTTATCGATTGTTTTGATACGTTTTTCAATCTCTCGTTCCGAAAGATTTTCATTTTCGTCCGCGCGCTGTTTGCACCGCTCGATCTTCGCCTGCATATCCGCACATACGAACAGATTAAACGGCTGATATTCCCGCAGGATAACGTCGGCGTTTCTGCCGACGATAACGCAATCCTTGCCCGATTTCGCAATCTTTTCCAAAACGCGTTTTTGCGCCAACAACAAATCCGTCTGCGGCGAAAGCGCGCCCATCGTCAAAAACGAGTTTCGACACGAAAACGGAAGATTGGGCATTGCGCTGAGTTCCAATGTCTTTTCGACGTAGTGCGAATCGAGTTTTTCCCGTTCCGCAATCTCCGTGACGATTTCCCTGTCGTAATAATCGAACCCGAATTCGTCGGAAAGCCTTTTCCCGAGTTCTCTGCCGCCGCTACCGAATTCACGGCTGACTGTAATAATTTTCATAATGAAAACTCCTTTTTTATTTATATGGTATATAATTCCTTAGCCACGAGCGTGAAATCCCGCAAAGAGTCCGAAAGATTAAGCTCCCTCGTCAGAGGGAGGCAAGGGGCAATACGTTACCCTGCCGTCAAAGGAAGTCAAGACGAAAAACGACTTCACCTCGTTATTTCGTGCCGAAAAGTCTGTCGCCGGCGTCGCCGAGCCCCGGAAGAATATACCCGTTTTCGTTCAACTGTCTGTCTAACGTCGATACGAAAATCTTTACGTCGGGGTGCGTCTCCGCAACCTTCGCCACCCCTTCGGGCGCGCCGATAATCGCCATAAAACGAATGTTTTTACAACCGCGCTTTTTCAATAAATCTATGGCATCGCACGCACTGCCGCCCGTCGCCAACATGGGATCGACCAATAACACGAATTTGTCCTCGATCCCTTCGGGAAGTTTGCAATAATATTCCTTCGGTTCTAACGTCTCCTCGTCGCGATACATACCGATATGCCCTACCCTCGCACTGGGGAAAAGGCTGTGAATACCGCTCACCATACCGAGCCCAGCACGCAAAATGGGTACAATAGCCACGGCGTTGTCCGCAACCATATCCTGTTTGCATACTTCCAACGGCGTTTTCACCTCTTTTTCGACGGTCGGTACGCCGTCCTTAAAGCTTTCGTACGTCATAAGCATAGTGATTTCTTCGATAAGCTCCCTAAAAATTTTGGTGGAAGTTTTTTCGTCGCGCAAAATGGCGATTTTATGTTTGATCAGCGGATGATCGAAAATAACAACGTTGTCATACTGTTTCATAGAAACGCTCCTATATATTTTTTCATATTATACCATAAAATCCTTGCATTTGCAATAGCTTAACGCCGTTTTTTCAACTTTTCGCTGTTTCCTCGACAAAAAATTCCCCTTGCGGATTTTTTCCGTAAGGGATATTTATGGTTTTGCTTTTTTGCAAAAACGGGTAACGAACGCAACGCGTCGAGAGGATTGACAATATTCCGCCCTATCGTGACATTCTATCTTTCCGTGTGGCGAAACGAGCCTACCCTGCCTCCCTCTGACGAGGGAGGTGGATTTTTGCAGAGCAAAAAGACGGAAGGAGAGAAAACAGAAAATTCTGCAATGGTTTTGTTGTTCTTGCGCAATAAGCCTTTTTTCTCTCCCTCAGTCCGCAAGCAGACAGCTCCCTCGGCAGAGGGAGCCAAGGCGTTTCCGCAATTTTGTCGTTCTTGCACAAACAGCCTCGTTTTCTTATAAAAAATTCCCCTCGTAGATTTTTTCTGCAAGGGGAATTTTACGTTTAACGAGTTATTTACTCAAATCGCCTATCGTAAGCGTCCAATTCGAGAATTTTTCGCCCGCCCAATTTTTCGCAGTCAAGGTTATTTGGTAATATTGCCCGTTAGTACTCAAACAAGCAGAAGTCAAGTCCGTGTTCTCTTTAAGATTGATTGTCAAGGTAGCCGTTTGATTCTTAACATCACCCATATTGCCTACCGTTGTATTGATAGAACTTACACTAGTCCCCCACGTCTTCTCTGCCTTTACGGTGATAGTAAGCGTAGTATAGCCTTGCTCTATCGCCGCATCTACCCATTCTTTACTCAAACCGAACCCAACTGTTGTCTGTGCAACCTTAGACTCAATAACCGTAGCCCCGTCGCTGTTTGTTGATAACGACATATTCCCTGTATCATAATTATAAAGCATACCATTAGCTATCGTTGCAGAATCCTGTTCCGTCGTAGTAACGCTTATCGTTGTATCGGATTGTACCGTATACGTATAAACTTCCTTGGCTCCGTCTTTATTCGCAGGCGTATTACCGTTGACTGTAACAGACGTCACCTCCCAACCGACGGAGACGGTACACCAAATCTCGATTTCCGTATCGCACTCTACCTCATCTCCGCTGTTCAGCATATTACCGTTCAATTTTACAGACAGATTTACATGTTGGACATTCCAAGTAACGCTGAACTTTCTCTTTACCGTCTTAGCCTCAATCGTTATCGTACCGTCTTTGGCTTTAATATCCGTATAGGTACCTTTGGTACCCTTTTCCGCACCGTTGATCGTCATAGAGCTAAGATAATACTTCTTGTCGAGATTAGCAGACGTCCAACCGATAGCGATCGTATGCGTAGCACCGCTGAGCTGCAAGATAGCGTCGCCGTCATTGCACGACTTGTTATCGATATACAGCGTATTCAAGCTTGCGTCGAACGTAGCGTTTATCGTGATATATTCGACCGTGACGTCTTCCGTGAAACAGAACTCGTATTCGCCATAGACGAACGACGAACCTTTTGCCACGGTAAAGGCGTTGCCTGCCTGCAATGCGGTGTTTGTCAACGTGATACCGAAGATTTGGTGACCGGTACCTGCGACCACGCCGTAATACGTATACTTCGAAGGCGTACCGAGCGCACCAGAAACGGTTGCCTTATCGGCATTCATCGCACCCTGACCTGCGATATTCGTCAATTCGGAAATATTATTTTGATCGAGATACATACGAATTTCTTCGGACCCCTCGCCCGTGTACCATTCTACCTTGGTTACTTTATCGGAAGAAAGTTCGATACGTTTTACCGCAACGACGTCGATGTTCAAACTGCCGTAAAGGGAGTCCGTAACGTACGTAGAACCGCTGACGAGCGTTGCACCCGAAACACCGTACAACGTGTAGCCTGCATTCGGCGTGACGGTGAAGGTAAGCTTTTCGCCGACTTTCACGCTTGCGGAAGTAACGTTCGTTCCGTTGACCTGAACCATAGCGTTTTTCACGTTGAACGAAACGGAATACTGCATATCGGAAGACGTATAATTCGTGCCGTTGAAGATATAGGACAATTCGTCTTGAATCGTGATATACCCGGACGCATCCGACAACCACAATTTCGTGCCTGCCGCAACGACGACCTTTTGACCTTTTTGCGTTGCCTGAACACCTCGCAACGCGAAGATATTGTTTCCCGTATAACCGTTATTATAACCGTACACGAACGCGTCCGTTGCCGACGTTCCGTCAAGCGTTGCACTGCCTTCCAAAGCCGCCGCACCGTAATAGGTGAAGTTTTTATGGTTAAGCGTGAAACGAATTTCGTTATTGTCCGAGTAATTGGCAACGCTTAAAACGTCGCTTGCGGAAATCGTGCCGACTTCTTCGTCTTTATATGCGGGAGTCGTCGTGCTTGTCGCGCCTTTAATGACTACCTTGACGTCCTCGGTGAAGAGGTACGCGCCTACGGGGGCGTAATCGTAAGAAGCGTTAAACAACCACAACTTCGTGCCTTTTTGAATCGTAATCGAGCCGCCCGACGTCGCAAAGTCCACGCCGTAGATTTCCAAAACGCTGTTTGCTCCGCCGTAATAGAAAAGTCTTTCGTAATTCGTGCCGTCGCAAACCACGCCTTTGCCGTCCGCACCCGTAGCGTCCACGTACACGTTGTTACCGTCCGCAGCAGACCAAGCCTTCGTCGTGATATAACGGAAGCCGTACTTGTTATCGTTATCTTTATACCAGTTCATCGTCTGAATATTCGACGAACCTACGTTTTCGATTTTCGGATTAAGCACCCAACGCGTCTGCGTAGGAGTCTTTACGCAATAGAATTCGAGGTCTTCCGTCAAAGTGAAAATCTTGTTGCCGATCCAGAATTCGATTCCCTTAGGTAGCTTGAACGTGTCGCCCGTTTTACTGAACGCATCAACGGAAATACGAAGCATGTTCGCACCGTTTTCGCCGTGGTAAGAGACCTTTGCCGCCGTGTAGGCATTGCCGTTAAGCGGCGTATAAACGATCGTACCGTCGTTGACGACGACGTTTGCGTACGCCTCAACCCAGCTCGTCTTCGTTTTAAGGTCCACGTACGTGCCGTCGCTATCGCTCTCATAGGTATACATGGTCGTTGTGAAGGAGCTTGCGTCGATTTTCGTTTCTAACGTCGTGAAATACCAATCGCCCTTGCCGTTGTACGTTGCCTCGATATCGTCCGAGAATACGTAATAACCGTTGTGCTGGATAAGTTTCGTGCCTTTCGTAATCTTCAAAACGTCGCCGTCCGTCTCGCCCCAGATTTTATTTGCGTGGTCGAGTTCGAGGATCTTATCGCTACCTTGATTCCAATAATACGCGCCGTCCGAAATAGTTTCTACGTTTCCGCCGTTCGCACGGGTAATCGTTACGCTGCCGTCGAAAGCAACGTCGCCGTTGATTAAGAAATCCTTATAGAACGCGATACGAACGTTATGTTCCGTTTCGCCCTTGGAGTTGGTTTCCGCAAAGTTTTGGATATATTGAATGTCTCCGTGCGAAATCGTACCGAGCGGCAACGACCAATTCGCGTTTTCGTACGTGAACGTGTAATCGCTCTCCAAACGATACAAAACGCCGTCGTGATAGAAGTTGGAATCGTTGGAAATCGTCAACTGCGTACCGTTGGAAATATCCGTATAATCGAACGTCATAACGAGCATATTTACCGCGTCGTTCCCCTCGCCCTGTACGGAAACCTTGACGGATTTTGCGGAAACGCTTTTGCCGTCGCTCGTTTGCATAACGATCGCGTTAGGAGAAAGCTCCGTGCCGTCTGCGAAATACTGCGTAGGCAACGTTGCGTATACCTTAAAACCGTCCGCTGTATAGTCCACGCCCGTCAAAACGAAGGCGTGTTCTTCCGTTTCCGTCAACCGAATGGAACAGCTCTCCGCAAAAGTCAAGGGTTGGTCGACGTCCACGGTGCGGTCGTTCGTTTCGTCGTAGTAGTGTTTGCTTGCGTCGGCGTTTTTCAACGTATCGCCCCAAAGCACGGTTTCCGTCTTGCCGTTGCCGTAATCTACGGTGTACGAAGGAATAAACGCCTTGATAAGCGGCGCAGCTTGTTCGTCAAGCTCTTTCGTTCCCCAATAATTATAGCTTTCGTCGATCGTGTCCTCGTACGCGCGTTTTGCCACGTACGTAAGGCTTCTTTCCGACGTTTCGGTACTCTTTACGACCGTTTCGTTGCCCTCTTCGTCTACCGAGCAGATGATACCGCGGAAAGAAAATTCGTCCGTGTACCGATTTTGCGGTATATTATATATGTAGGCAACGGATTCCCAGTTGCCGTCCGCGTCCGAAAACCAATAATTGCTCGTTTCGATTTTCATGATTCTCGGCGTGTCGATTGTCAATTCCCCGTCGTTCGGAAGCAAACGCGTAGGCAAAACGATCGTATACGTTTTATACCCCTCCGCAAGTTTATAAGACCCGTTTGCGTTCTTCGTCTTAGTATCCAAAAGCGTTTTTCCGTTCACGGCATAATCCGCACCCATTTCCACGTGGAAACGAATACCTTGTTTTTCCGTGGATTCGTAACCGTTTTCGAGCTTTTCGAACACACGTACGGACGCGCCGTCCGTTTGAAAAACCGTGGAAGAAATCGTGGCTGCGCTCGTTTCGACGGGATTTAACAACAATCCGCCGACAAACGCCGCAACGCCGACAAAAGCCGCACAAAAAATACGTGTTATCTTTTTCTTCATTGTTTCGTCCTCCTTTTTCTTATGCCCAGTCCGTATTGCCGTAATCGTTACCCGGTTCCCGACTGGTTCTGATTACGTCTTCCGACGTAAAGTAGGTTACAAAAACGACCGGAGTTTCGTACTTGCCCGAAACGGTTGTCGTTTCCGCAACGATTTGCATGGAAAGCTTTTCGTTCATAATATATCTCCTTTTTTGCTTTTGCAAATTTTTATCCTTTCTTTTCGCGCCCCCCCGTGCGAACCTATTAAACCTTTTTTGCCGTAGGAACTACGGAAAAGCCCCATGGGGCGGCTCGCGTACGCATATTTCATAATCGTTTTTTGCGTCCTTATTGTATACCTGTTTGTATTTTTTGTCAAACAATTTCGGTAAATTATTTGCAATGAAAATTTTTCACATTTTTCATTTTTTCAAAAAAGTACCCCCCCCCGTTTTGTTAAAGATTGAACATTATTTTTTCAAAAATACCCGTACCGTGTACGAGTTTAACAGGTTTATATTAACGGCTTGCTCGCTTTTCGCAAGCAAAACGCGTCTTTTTGCGATTGTTAAAAAGTTTCATAAAAAACTGTTAACTTCGTTCATTTTTATAACAACCGCAGATTTTTGACCAACACAAAGGACGCGCCGAAGCGCGTCCTTTCACTATCCGATTCAGCCCCTTATTTTACATTTCCCAGCTGCCGAGCCAGTTGGAAAACTCGCTGTAAATCACGCTCATTTCTGCCTGCAATTCGTCGCCTTTATCCAACGTATAAATATAATCCCAAGCGTCGAATTTTTCCACGTATTGATATGTATACGTATAATTGCCGTCCGACAATTCCTTCAACGATTTTTCGGCAAGAGCCTTTGCTTTTTCGATATTGGAAACCAAGTCCTGAAAAGCCGTTTCGTCCACGGCTTTGACTTTCGCGATAATCTTATCGAAATATCCGTCTTTGCAGCCGTAATTCCACTGCGCGTTGTCCGTATACAACAATCTTTCCGCATCCGAAGCGTACAAATAATACCCGGGCACTACGCTCCCGTCTTCGTCGGTATAGGAATTATAGAAATAAGTATTCCATGCGCAGGTGAAGTTTACGAAATCGTACATCGTATAGATGTCGTTGACGACGCCGGAATCGGCAATTTTCGACCAAAGCGCAAGATCCGCGGAAAGATCTTCGGAACGTAAAATCGTGTATTCCGCGTCGACGATTTTATAGTTGAACTCGTACCCGTATTTATCGGTGAACGGCTTGTCCTTTTTTTCGGCAACTCTCAACGTCCCGACGACCTTTATCGCCTGCGTGGTATAATCGAACGCATCGCCTTTCTTGGGATACACTTCCAGCGTATTGGAAAGTTGCGACGTGTTCGGCACGCAGAACGGACAGCTTTGATAAGGCAGATTCATCAAGAACATGAACGAACCGTCCACGGGAGAACTGCTCGCCATATAGCCGCTGATGGTAACGGTTTCCCCGTCGAGCGTTTTCAAATATTCGTAATTCGCCGCCGATTTGAAGCTCAGCTTCGCCATGCCGTTTTCCATCGTAACGCCGTTGCCCTCTTTATCGTCCTTACATGCCGCCATCGGCACAAGCACCGACGTAGCGACGATAACCGCCGCCAGCAATGGCGTAAGCCGTTTCATAAACGCGTGCTTGTTAAAAAACGTCTTTACTTTTTCCATAATTCCTTTCATAGTTTTTTCTCCTTTTACTCGCCGATTCCGTCTTTTTTAGACGTGAAGTACGTCCAGATAACCGTCGGAACGACGCTGATTAAAAATACCGCAAATAAGATCACAAATTCCATAGGATATACGACGCCCATATTCAAAACCACGCCCATGGACGCCACGTAATTGTTCATCAACAACAGACACACCTTGGACAAGCCGAACGCCAGCCCCGTGGATACCAAACCGATGATACTGTTTTGAATCACGTATAACAGGTTGATTTTCGCCATACTGATACCGATCAACCGCATCAAGGAAATTTCCTTTGCCGAATGATACATATTGAGCAACGTAATAATCGAAATGACCATTATATTCATCAATAGAATGACGGCGCACAGCACGAATACGATATATTTCGTATCGTCGGCTTCGTTTAATACGTCACGCACGACGTCCATAGGCTCTATCGCCTGCAAAGTGAACGTATCGCCGTCCTCCTCCGTCTGTACTTTGCCGTCGTATTCGGTGACGAGCTGCATAGCCGCCGCAGGAGTCGTGGTGTTCACCAACACCGCGCAAACGGTTTTGCCGTGCTCGTGTTCGTGTTCTTCTTCGCCCTCGCCTTCGCTCTCGCCGTGGTCGTGCATTTCCCAAAGGGTACGCAACTGCGTAAAGACGATATTATCGTACGAAGAATGGCTCTGTCCCAAAATACCGACGACCGTAATGCCTTTCGTATGCGTTTCCGTACTGTTTGCGGAATGGCTCGTATAAATCACGTCGCCGACTTTAAGGCTGTTATATTTCGCCACTTTATACCCGACAACCGCCTGCATGGTCGCGTTGTCTTCGTACATCGCACCTTTTTCGACCGTTTTTTCGCTTAAAAACGCCGATGTCGTGCCTACCACTCCGTAACCGTTGTAATTATCCGCCATCGCAAACGGAATCGCCGTTTTTACTTTGCCGTTTTTCTGTAAGTCGGTGACTACCGAATAGGGAATCGTGCCGACAGGCTCGTCCGTGAAATACATCGTATTCATCGCCAGCTGTGTTTGGCTGCCCGAAGGACCTATAATCACCGAATAGTAGCCTGCATTTTTCGTGATCCCCTCGTCCACCTGATTGGACACGTTATACGCCAACACCGCAATCCCTGCGGAAAGGACGATGGACAGCACTATCAATATATTTTGCACCATTTTGATTGCCATATTTTTCAAAGCGAAACGAAACATTATACCACCTCCTCGGGCGAAATATCCCTTCTGCCGCCCGTCATGTCGTTCATATCGATGACTTCGTCGAAATATTTGGCAAGCCGTTCGTCATGCGTGACGGCAATCAGCGTCTTACCTTTGGAAATTTCTATCAATTCCTTGATAACCTGTTCCCCGATGGCGAAATTCAAATTTCCTGTCGGCTCGTCCGCAAGAATAATCTGCGGTTTTTTGACGAGTGCGCGCGCAATCGCCACACGCTGTTTCTGCCCGCCGGAAAGGTGCTTTATCTTGCTGTTTTTCTTTTCGGCAATGCCAAGGCTCTCCAAAAGCTTCGGCGCGTCCGACGTATCTATGCCTTCCAACCGCAAAATATTGATATTGTCCGACACCGTCATCTCGTTAATCAGTTTGAAATCCTGAAAAATATACCCTATGTTCTCGATACGGAATTTATCTCGCGCTTTCTGGCTCGCCGCGGACATATCTCTGCCGTCGATCACGACGTTCCCTTTCGTAGGCGATAAAATCCCTGCGATCATATTCAAAAGCGTGGATTTTCCGCAACCCGACGCACCGAGCAGCATATACGATTTTCCCGTTTCGAACGTTATGTCTTTATAATCGATCGCCGTTTCGTTTTGAAACTGTTTCGTTACGTTTTTAATTTCTATCATCGTAATTTCTCCTTGTTTTTTATAATAAGAAAACGAGCCCCCGTCCGTTATCGGAAAAAGCTCGCTAAATTGTACGCAAAACGCATATCTATGAAAAACTTTATCTTCGAACGGCATACTACGCCGATACGACGAAAAAGCCTGCTTTCACAGACTGCGTTTTTACGATATTCTATTGCTTAATCGGTCAATTTGACCTTTAATTCTATCAAAGTTACCTTGCGCGATAAAAAGCTCGGTTTCGCAACCGAGTAATAAAACGGCGCAAAAACGGCAAGCGCAGACAACAGCGCCGCCAAAGCCGCCATAAACGATCTTATGCGACGGGACAGCACGTTCAAAACACAGGAAAAACATATTTCCGTACGACAGATATGTCCCTCCGAATGCTTGCTCTGTAAATACGTTCGTTGCGTACGTATAAAGGCGCAAAATTCGCAGCAAGACGCCTCGTCGCATTCTCCGTGCGTGCGAATCGCTTCTTGCAAATGCTGCTCCGCCTGTTCAAGCTCCTCGCAATATTCGCATACCGAGTGCGCGCACTCGCCCCTATGAGGAAGAACCGCGGACGAAAACGAAAAAGCCGTGACAAGCAACAGTAAAATGCTTACGATAAATAAAAACGATCTGTTTTTTCGCATATCCGCGTCCTCCTTTGTAGATTTCCGTGTTTTATTCTCCGACGAGGAACGAATACTTCGTTCCTCGTCGAAAATCGCTTACGCTTACTTGTATTATACCACTCTCTTTACAAAAACGCAAGTGTTTGTTTCCGCTTTTCACGATTTTTCACAAATCCGACACAACGTCGTTTCAGGGAAGATATCGGACGTCGTATTGCCATAAAATCGACGTCGCGGACGTCGCCAAACTTAGCGTATATTCGTCGTCCAAACGTCGCGTAATCGTCGGAAATTCGTCCGTCTCAATCCGCGTCGGCTGAAACGAACCGTCCCCGTACGCCTTATAAATACTCTCTTTCTGCGTCCATTTTTCTGTCAAATACGACAAACGCTCGCCCCCCGAAAGCACTTGCGAATGCGCCGTTTCCTCTTCCGTCAAAAATTTACGGCTTGCGGACAAGAGCTTTTTCGTACTTTTCTGCACGTCCACGCCGACAGAGGTTTGCGATACCGCCGCCGCCAATAGATCGCCGCTGTGCGACAACGAAAATCGGCAACCGACCGTTTCCCATTTGCCGTATTCCGTCTTCGTGAACGGCAATTCGGATATTTCCAGCCCGAAGGCATGACGCAACGCATATTCCAACAACTTCCACGCGCAATACTTTTCCGTCCGCACTCGCTCGCTTTTGCAAGCCTGTATTTCCCGTTCTCTCGCCACGGGCAACACGGGCGACAGGGATACACGACTCGGGATTTTCGCAACGTATACGAACGTTTTTTTCGATTCGCCTTGCAATATCTAACCTCCCGTTTTATCGAAGCAAGGGCGGTCAAAGTTCCCTTCGACCGCCCCTTTTCGTTTTATCAATAGTTACTTGTCCAGCTGCCGCTCGCTTTCCATTCCGCAGCGAACGTTACGTCGTCCGCAATCGTCCAAGTGCCGCTTATCGAAACGCTTTCCGATCCGTTTTTCCAGCCTACAAACGTATAAAACATATCGTTTGCCTCGGCATGCGTAGGCGTAGGCAATTCGTACGACTCCCCGTAAGTTACGGATATGGTCGTTTGCGACAATGCGTTTCCGCCGTTTACGTTCAGCGTCACCGTATATGTTTTGGCTTTATATTTCGCGACGTACGTTACGCTGCCGTCCGTTTTCCAAGTACCGCTCGACGGAACGACTTCGTTGTCCAACGTCCAACCGAGGAACTCATAGCCTTTTTTCGGAACAACGCCGGGTAACGAGTATGCGGCGTCGAACGTAACTTTCAATTCCGTTTTTTCGGGCGTGCCGTCGCCGGCGTCGAAGGCAATCGTGTACTCTTTTGCCGTCATAACCGCATTTATGGTGATATTTTCTCGAACGTTCGACAAATCTTTGTCTTCCCAAACGACGATGTATCCGATTTTTTCCGCCACCGCGGGGATTTTATCGGCAGAACAAGACTCGCCCTCTTTCACCGTAACCGTCTTAATCTCTTCGCCTATCTGCTTAAAGGTAATCGTGTAGGTATTCGTTACTATTTCCTGCCACTGCGCCACCAACGTCACGTCGTCCGCGATATTCCACGCCTCGCCATCGTCGACGGCTTTTCCGTCCAACGTCCAACCGAGGAAGGTATGTCCGCCGTATACGGGCGTAGCGAGCGTATAAGGAGAATCGTACGTAACTTTCTGCGTAGCATTTTCCAAGACGCCGCCGTCCGCATTATAAGAAATCGTATACGTATTCGGCGTTTCCAATGCTTTTACAGTGATATTTTCCCGAACGTTCGTTAAATCTTTCTTTTCCCAAACGACGGTGTATCCCGTCCTTTCCTGCGGTGCAGGAACGTCGGCTTCGGCAATCGAATCTCCTTCCGTTACCGTCAAAACGACGTCTACCCGATCGAACTGCGTAAACGTAACCGTATATTTCTGCTTTACGACAATTTCGCCGCCGCTGCCGCTATCCGAATTTTCCGAGCTTTCCGTACCCGTATCGACGGAAACGGAGCTCGAACTTGAACCCGAGCTCGAAGGCGGAGTCAGGATTTTACACCCTGCAAAACCTGCCGTACATGCCACTGCCAACAAAAAAAGATATAATTTCTTCATTGTTAAATCACTCCCCTTTTTCTTTCCGAATTATTATAACACGACCACGCCGTTTTGTCAACCCCATTCGACACATTTCTTCGCAAACGATAAAAAACGACGTTAAAAGCATATCCGCAAGCAAAAACGGCTGCGCATTCGGCGCAACCGTCCCCGCTTCTTAATAGAACGTTGCAAGCTGCTCTTCGGGAGCGTCGCAAACAATGACTTTTTCCGCAACCAAAACAGGGCCTTTTCCTTTATAGATGCGATGTTTGGTAAATTCCACCTTCGCCGTCACGCTAATCCAATCGCGCGTTTCCAACTTTAAGGTTTCGTCCGGTAAAACGCAAGCCAAACCGCAATACTGAATATCCGCCTCGCAACACGTCATCACGTGTCTGCCCACGACGATATCTTTCGCTTCCAAACGCTTGTCCCTGGCGACCAATCCGCGGAATTGCACCGTTTTGCCGATATACGCCTCTAAATTTTCCGTCAAATCGCGATAGAAAAAGGCGTAATCTCTATCCTCGATTCGAATAACGGGCGCGTCGATATCGAAGGGCAACGGATCTTCTATTTCGTCAAAATCGGCTTTGCCGTCCGAATGCTCGTATACGATATCGCAACGACGGCTTATCGCACGGACGATTTTATGAAATTCCGTTTTATCCATAGCGTCGTCGAAACGATTAAATACCGTCAACTGCGTATTTTGAATCTTATCGAACACGAGTTGTCGCATATTCGCGTTATAATTCAAAAACGTCGTCGAATCGAAGAACGTCATGATTTGGTTAATCATCCAGCCTTCCGGCATTGCGTTGAAGAAATCCTCCAACATCCACATGCCGTTGTATTCGACCACGACGCGGGTCGCGCCGCAGCTCGCCTGCGCCTGAGAAAGCGTTTCCTCCGTCAACTGCGATTTGTCGTCTATCGCCAACACTTTCACCTTATCCGCATTGACAAATTTCGCTTGTTCGTATTCCTCTACGCCCTCTTCCATAACGACCAACAACGTGGTTTCTCCGTCTGAAAAACGGGGGTCTTCAAACGTTTCTTGAATGAATTTCGTCTTGCCCGATTCCAAAAAACCCAAAAACAGGTAGACGGGCGTTTCCGTAGGAAGTTGATTTTTCATAATCGTTTATACCCCAAACAATTTTTTCAGTTCCGCTTCGTTAAGCTTACAGCCGATGACGCACAATCTGCCGATGACCGCCGCCGAACCCTCTCGAACGTCGGGCGCAGACGGAACGTAATCGAAATGCAACCATGCGTTTTCGCCGTCCACAATCCCCTTCGCACGCAAAACGACACCGTATTTCCCCTCGTCTTCCAACGCTTTTAATGCCGTTTCCAATTCTTCTTTCGTAAACTTTTTCGTCGTTTCTATGCCCCAGCTCGTAAACACTTCGTCCGCATGATGATGGTGATGCCCGTGATGATGCTCGTGGTGGTGACATTCGCATTCGGGGTCGTCGCACTCGTGTTCGTGATGATGCTCGTGATGATGACATTCGCATTCGGGATCGTCGCACTCATGTTCGTGATGATGCTCGTGAAGTTCCGCTTCCAAACGGTCAAGCTCCGCCTGTAAGGAATCCGTCCGTTCC
>CAZEVL010000003.1:21113-37219 GCA_964515795.1 uncultured Clostridia bacterium
GTGAAGTTCCGCTTCCAAACGGTCAAGCTCCGCCTGTAAGGAATCCGTCCGTTCCATAGCGGAAAGAATCGCTTTACCGTCCAACTCGTCCCAAACAGCCGTTACAAACGTAGCGGAAGCGTTTTTCTCTTTCAAAAGCTCGACGGCGGCAGACAGCTTTTCCTGCGAAGTTTTATCGGTATGCGAGAGCAAAATACAACTTGCGTTTTCTACTTGATCGTTAAAAAATTCACCGAAGTTTTTCATATACATTTTGCATTTCGTCGCGTCTACGACCGTGCAGAAAGCGTTCAATTTTCCGTTCTCCAAACGTGCGTTTTGAACGGCTTTGATAACGTCGCTGAGCTTTCCGACCCCGGAAGGCTCGATAATGATTCTGTCGGGCGCATACCGTGCGGAAACCTGTTGCAACGCCTTGGAAAAATCCCCCACGAGCGAACAACAAATACAGCCGGAATTCATTTCCGTAACGTTGATCCCCGCGTCCTGCATAAATCCGCCGTCGATGCCGATCTCACCGAATTCGTTTTCGATCAAAACGACTTTTTCGCCTACATACGCTTCTTTGACGAGTTTTTTGATGAGCGTGGTTTTACCTGCGCCCAAAAACCCGGAAAAAATATCTATTTTCGTCATAGTATACCTCTCTATACGGCGCAAAGCCAAGGGACAAGCCCTTGACCGTGCCAAATATGTTTTTACAGTTATTTATAACGCAATTTTTACGTTTTCAAACTTAAAAAGCCCAATTTCCGTTTTCAAAAATCTGTACTTTCTTGCCGTCGCGCGTAATACCGACGATAGACATATCGCGCGTACCGATCATAAAGTCCACGTGAATCATACTGTCGTTGATGCCGCGTTCCTTGATCTGTTCTTCCGTCAACTTCTCAAAGCCTTTCAAACATTCGTTGAAGCCGTGACCGAGTGCCAAGTGGCAGCTCGCGTTTTCGTCGAACAAGGTATTATAGAACAACACGCCCGACTGATTGATGGGAGAATCGTAAGGAATCAACGCCACTTCGCCGAGCATACCTGCACCCTCGTCCATGGAAACCATGTGTTTAAGCAGCTCTTCGCCTTTTTCCGCTTTCACCTCGACCACTTTACCGTTTTCGAAACGTACGGAGAAATTATCGATCAATTCTCCCATGTAAGACAACGGCTTGCTGGAATATACGATACCGTCGCATGCGCCCGCTTTCGGGGAAGTGAAGACTTCTTCGGAAGGAATGTTCGGATTGAAAATTCTACCCTGCAACGTCTTTTCCTTGCCGCCTGCAAAAATACCGTCTTCCAAAAGCTCTACGCGGAAATCCGTGCCGTTCGCGCTCTTGTATTCCAAATATTTCAAGCCGAGATTGTTCAAATACCGACAGCGCGCGTCCAAATCCGCATTGTGGTCCTTCCACGCCTTAATCGGGCTTCTGCCGTCCGCACGCGCCGTTTTCAAAATGACCTTCCACATTTCTTCTACCGCCTTTCTTTCGGGCAAATCGGGGAACACTTTCTTAGCCCATGCCTTTCCGGGAACGGCGGCGATACACCACTGGTGCTTGTTTTCGAGCGCCTGTCTATACGGTTTTACCTGCGGATAAATCGCCTGACGAGCTTTGCTCATCTTTTCCTGATCTACGCCGCTCATACCGTCGGGATCTTCCGATTCGATCCAAAGCCGACAAGAATAATTCTGTGCTTTGAATTCCCATTTCGCCTTTGCCCAAGGCTTTAACTCGGAAAGCGACTCCAAAGAACGATACTGCGAAGAAAGCTTACCCGCGGGTTGATGGCTCCAATCCACGTACACCTCGCTTGCGCCGGCTTTATAGCATTCTTCCACGACCATCGTAACGAACTCCGGTTGGTCGAGCGCAGCTTCGATAAATACCGTCTGTCCTTTCTTCACGTTGATACCCGTACGAGCGAGCAATTTCGCGTATTTTTGTAACTGTGTTTTTCTCATAATATTTACTCCTTTTCCATTTGTATGGTTAATAATTCGATTGCATAAGATACCGCGCGTTTCACTGCGCCTTTTTCAAACGGAACGGCAAGATTCGCCGCCTTTAACGTATCCAAATACCCGAGCGAACCACCGAGCTTGCAGAGCGTCATATAGTCCTGCCAGCAACTTGCCTTGTCCTCCGCTGCTTTTTTCTTAAATTCCAACGCGCCCATCGTCGTCAACGTATAATTGATATAATAGAACGGGGATTGATAAATATGCGGTTTATGATACCACCAGCCGCCTTTTGCAAAGAACTCGTTTTCGTCGCCGTAATCCCTCCAAGGCATATATTTCTTTTCCAAATCGTGCCAAACGGCAGTTCTTTCCTCGGGAGTCAATTCAGGTTTCGCATAGACGATATGCTGATACTCGTCCACCGCCACGCCGAACGGCACGAAGGTAATCGCTTCCTGCAAGTGTTGGAAGCGATACCGTTCCGCCTTTTCGCCGAAGAAAAGCTCCGCGTACGGATAGGCGAATTGCTCCATCGACATCGAATGAATTTCCGCAATATCGGTAGAAATATCGCACATAGCCTGCAAAGGCTGCGTACGCATAGCCGTGTACCCTGCAAAAGCATGTCCCATTTCGTGCGTCAACACGTCTACGTCTGCCGTCGTACCGTTAAAGCAGGAATAAACGAACGGCGCTCGGTAATCGGAAAGGCTCGTCATATATCCCGTCTGCGCCTTGTTCGGTTTATTTTCCAAATCCATCAACTCGTGCTCGATCATGAAATCGATAAATTCGCCCGTTTCCTTACTCATATCGCGATACATCTTTCGCGCCTGCTCCACGAGGTAATTCTTATCCCCGACGGGAACCGCATTGCCGTTCGGGAAAATCAAGGGCTCGTCGTAGAAACGTATTTTTTCCACGCCGATACGCTTTGCCTGCGCTTTGTACAACTTTTCGCAGAAGGGAACGATCTCCTCCAAAACCTGCAAACGGAACGCCGCAACGTCTTTTTCGTCGTAGTCCAAACGTCGCTGTTGCATATAACCGAGCGGCGTAAAGCTTTGAAAACCCATATTTACGCCCATTCGATGACGAATCTTAACAAGGCGATCGAATATTTCGCCCAATTCCTTATCGTTAGCCTCGAAAAATTTCGCGTATGCCGTCGCCGCCGATTTTCGCACTTCTCTGTTCGGATCGGAAAAATATTTCAACATTCCGCCGAGATTGCGCGTTTCGCCGTCGAAATCGATGTTACAAGCCGCCAACAATTTTTCATAGCGGCTGCAAAGCTCCGCCTCCTCTTGCATAAGCTCGATATTTTTTTCGGAAAAGCTGTCTATGCCGATCTGAACGTTTTTCAAAAACTGCGTACCGTACGTTTTATCGATATCCGATCGAAAAGGCGAATCGAGCAGGGCGAGGCTGAACGCCTGCATATACGGCATTGCTTCGGGGAACGCCTGATTGATATACTCGTCCTCCGCATCGTAAAAAGCGTCGCTCGTGTCCACCATATGACGAATCGCCGCAATCGTCGCCATCGTGCCGAAATGCGACGAATACGTTTCTTCCTCACGCATGCACGCCTGCACCTCCGCAAAAGAACGTGCCGAACGGAGCTTTTCCGTCTGTTCCGTATAAAACCGCTTTAACGCCTCGAAATCGGGACGCGTGTAGTTGAGTTCTTCAAACGTTTTCAAAGTTTCCATTTGTCTATTCTCCTTAGTGTTACCCGATCAAATCGTAATTGATGTTTTTATAAAAAAGCGTCTTAACCGCGACGGCGTCTTTGCTTTGCGGCAAAATCCACATCAACTTCGTAATAATACTCTCGTAAGTCATCGTATAACTTTCCAACAGCTCGAACCGCTTTTTTAAGCCTCTGCCGACCCGATAAACGCTCATATCGCTGCCTTCCTGTTGTACCTGCGTGGTCACGACCAGCGTTTTCCCTTTACGTTCCCATTTCTCGATCATGTCGTAAAATCCGTAATACTCGCCTTCGGGGATTCCGCCCGTTCCGTATCCGGACAACACCACCGCATCGTAACAACGGAAGTATGCGTCGAGAATATCCCCTCTTTGCCCCGGCGTAAGCGTAAGCAAGCCTACTTTATCGTCCAATTCCACGTAGAACTGCGGTCTTTCGCGTTTCGGCGTAACGATATAGGGAATGATTCTGCCGTCACGAATGACCGCCAAATTCGGAAAATCCACACTCGTAAAAGCATTGTAGCTCTTTGTTCGAATCTTTTTGGCGCGCGTGCCGGCGATGACCTTGCCCTGAAACACGATTACGACGTCCGAAGCAACGTCCGAAGCGGCATATAAAAAACTGTCGCGCAAATTGATTCTGCCGTCGGTATCTTCTTTGTCTATGGGCTTTTGCGAACCCGTCAACACGATCGGTTTCGGAGAGCCTTGCACCATATAGGATAGCATCGCCGCCGTATACGACATCGTATCCGTGCCGTGACAAATAACGAATCCGTCATATTTTTCGTAATTATCCCGAATGGTTTTCGCCAGCAAAATCCAATGCGACGGCGTTACGTTCGTACTGTCGATATTATAAATTTGGACGGCGTCCGGCTGACAAAACGAAAATACTTCCGGTACGCATTTCAATAATCCGTCGGCAAGAATTTCGGGGACGAGTCCTTCTTCGCCCGAATGGGAGGCAATCGTGCCGCCCGTTGCAATCAGTAATATTTTTTTCATTGTTTTTTGACCTTCCGACGCAAATAGTCGCCTTTTTGCAATGCGATCGGGCATTTTATTTTATAAATTTCTTGCACGAGCTTCGCGTCCGTTATCGCTTCACCCTTAGAATCGTATGCTTCCTCGACAAGAAAACTCTGTCCGAACGTTTCCGTAGGCGAAAGCGTTTCCAAACGCTCTCCCGTCTTAAAGCGGTTTCGCATTTCCGCATATACGAACCCGTCTTTATAATCCACGACGTCCGCCACGTACGTATAATCGCCCTTGGACTGACTGTCCGTATAATTCACCGTTTCGTGATTTTCGCCGAAAGCATATGCCGTCGTATACGTTCTATGCGCGACGTTGCAAAGCTCTTTTTCGGAAACGGACAACGCTTCTCCGTTCATCGCGCGGCGATAGGCGTTGATGACGGTGGCAAGATAATAACTGCTCTTCATTCTGCCTTCGATCTTAAACGAACAAATACCTGCCCCCTCCATTTTCCGCAAATGACGTAACATATTCAAATCTTTACTATTGAAAATATACGTACCTTTTTCGTCCTCTTCTATCGGCAACCACTCCGCATTGCCGTTGGTCGCATTCTGCGCGCGCACCTCGTAACGCCACCTGCACGACTGCACGCAAGCACCGAGATTGGACGAACGGCCGTCCAAATAATCGGACAAAAGACATCTGCCGCTGTACGAAATACACATTGCGCCGTGCACGAAAGCCTCCAATTCGATATCGGGGACAAACTCGTGAATTTCCGAAATTTCCTTTATAGAAAGTTCTCTCGCCAAAATTACTCTGTCCAACCCTTGTTCCTGCCAAAACTTCACGGCGTATTTGTTGACCGTGTTGGCTTGCGTGGAAAGATGAATCGGCAACTTAGGAGCGACGCTTCGCGCCAGATAAACCGCACCGGGATCGCTGACGATCGCCGCGTCGGCACCGATATGCTCCAAATACCGAAAATATTCTTTAAGCTGTTCGAAATCGGCGTTTCTCGCAAAAATATTCGCCGTGACGTATACTTTTTTCCCGAGCGAATGGGCGTAAGAAACAGCGGACGACAGCTCCTCCGCCGTAAAATTATCCGCAAACGTGCGGAGAGAAAAATTTTTTCCTCCGATATACACCGCATCCGCACCGAAACGCAACGCGGTTAAAAATTTCGTATAGCTCCCGGCGGGGGCTAAAAGTTCTGCCATAATCGTCTTCCGCCTCTTTTAATTTTTTCCTTCGTAAACGGACAACGCAACCCCGTCCCCTACGTCCAACACGGAGGTCGTAAAATCCTTATCCGAAGTCACCGTCGTCAAATAGGAACGAATTTTATCGACAATGGAATGCCGTTTTTGCGGCGTAGGTTCCGCACCGCTTACCCAACCGTACAACAGCACGTCGTCCGCAAACAACAACGCGCCTTTTTTCATTAAGCGTTTTAAGTCGAACAAGTATTTTTCGTATTGCGCTTTCGGACCGTCCAAAAAGACGAAATCGAATTCCCCGTCCATCATAGACAACACTTCCCCTGCATCTCCGAGGTATGCCGTTACGCGTTCCGAAACCCCGAAATCTGCAAAATTTCGTTTAGCTTCGAGGTAACGTTCTTCTTCCAGTTCTATCGTCGTAAGTCTGGCGTCGGGGCAAGCGAAAAGCATCGCCGTTGCGGAAAGCCCGACCGCCGTACCGATTTCCAAAATGCGTTTGGGGCGAACGGATTTCAGCGTAATAAGCAAAAATTGCAACGTTTCGTCGTCCGCCACGGGAATTTCGCGAGATAATGCGTCCGCTCGACGGGCGGAAATGCGCTCGTCAATATTCAGTTGTACCAACGACGCCGTATATTTCATTTTATACCTCTAATACCGACACCACGATAAGGGGGGATTGTTTCGTCTTTTTATAAAAATAATTCTTTAAGGATTTGCGTATCGACAACGAAAGCTCGGTTTTATTTCCCGATTCGTAATCGTATGCGTCTATGGCTTTTTTGACTACGGCGGTGAGCTCCTGTTCCGTCGCGCCGGACGTAGTCACGCAACCGTGCGCCTCTACAACGGGATCGTTGATTACGTAATTGCCCGTAACCGCCAAAGCCACCGTAAATATACCGTCCGCAGACATTTTAAGACGATCTTTCATTACCTCGCTCGTACCGTAGTCCTCTACGCCTTCCCCGTCGATCAAACGCGTACCTGCCTGTACGTTTGCGCCAAGTTTCAAAGAGGACGACGTCAGCTCCGCGCAATTTCCGATTTCGGGAATGAGAATATTGTAGGACGGCGTCCCCAGCTCTTCGCAAAGTTGGGCATGACGTTTCAAATGGCGATATTCGCCGTGTACGGGAATGAAAAACTTCGGCTTTAACAGCGTGTGAAGAATCTTATGCTCCTCACGACAAGCATGTCCGGATACATGAATATTTTCCAAGCTCTCGTATACGACGCGTGCGCCTTTTTTATAAAGATTATTGATTACGCGATAAATCATCTTTTCGTTTCCGGGAATCGGATGCGCGGAAATAATAATCGTATCGTTGTCGTCGATCGTGATTTTGTTAAACTCGCCCATAGCCATTCTCGTGAGCGCACTCATCGGTTCGCCCTGAGAACCGGTAGAAACGATCAAAAGCTCTCTATCGGCGTAGTTGTTCGCCTTTTCGATATCGACAAGCACGCCTTCGGGGATTTTCAATTCCCCGATTTTTACAGCCGCATCGCCGATTTTAAGCATACTCCGTCCCGAAAACGCAACTTTTCGGTTATATTTTACAGCCAAATCGATAATCTGCTGCAAACGGTCGATATTCGACGCAAACGTCGCGATAATCAGTCGACGAGTTCTGTTGTCCGCAAACAAGTGATCGAGCGTTGCCGCAACGACCGCTTCTCCCATCGTGTAACCGGGGCGTTCTATATTGGTAGATTCGCTCATATACAGCAAAACGCCTTCGTTGCCGAGTTCCGCAATGCGTTTCAAGTCGATCGGCTCTCCAGCGACGGGCGTAAGGTCGATTTTGAAATCCCCGCTATGGTAAATCAACCCCTCCGGCGTACGAATCGCCAACGCGCACGCACCGCAAATGGAATGATTGACGTTGATAAACTCTACTTCGAACGCGCCGACCTTGATTCTGTCGCCTGCCGAAACTACGTTCTGTTTCGTGTTTTGAATACGATGTTCTTGAAATTTATTATCTACGAGCATAAGCGTCAGCTTTGTACCGTAGATAGGCGTATCCGGGTTTAATTCTTTCATCAAATACGGAAGTCCGCCGATATGATCCTCGTGTCCGTGCGTAAGAAAAATACCGCGTATTTTATTTTTGTGTTGTGCCAAATAACTGGTATCAGGAACAACGGCATCGATCCCCGGCATATCTTCGCCGTTCGGAAACGTCATACCTGCATCGATGACGATAATGTCGTTTCCGTACTCGATCGCCGTAATATTTTTCCCTATTTCGCCGACGCCGCCGAGAAAGACAATCTTCACCGCACGTTTCCGCTTTGTATTTTGCGTTTTGGGCTTATCGGAAACTTTTTCCGGTCTTCGGGACATATTCTTACGCTTCGGCGTAATCGTTTCCGTCGAAACGAGATCCGTATCGGAGGAGCGAGGCGGCATATTGCGCTTCTTGCCCGTCTGCGTTTGTTTCGAAACGAACGTATCCTCCGTCTCCGACTTTCGGGAGTTTCTCTGATTTTTAACGACTTTCGCCCCTTCTTTCGTTTCTCCCGACGTTTTTTCCGCTCTGTTTCTACGTTGCGTATTTCTCGTATTTTGTTTTGCTTGCGCGTTTCCCGTCGAACCGTCCGTCGACGTACCCGTGCTGTTTCTGTTGTTCGTAAAACGCTTTCGCTTTTCCGCATTTTGCGTTTCAACCGTAAAATTTTGTTCTGCTTTTTTTTCTTTCACTATCTCGTATTACTCCTTCCTGCGGTATTTTTAACCGCAAATCTCCGACGAACGCGTCCCCCTCCGCATACTACGTCCGCCTATGTATCTTATTCATAAAACAGAGCGCCGAAAATATAGGAATTATCAGCGCTCTCATCTCATTATTCGTATGTGATTTTCACCTTAGAAATCCAAGTCAACCTTCTTTTCTTTGGTAACCTTGATGAAGCCGTCCTCGAATAACTGCTTCGTCGATTGATACTTAAATTCTCCCACGTAATCTACGGGTTTGAACGTTTCGTCTTTTTCCGCACCCACCTTTTCCGCAAGAAATCCGACCAAACGAAGTGCTTTCTTCGCAGCCGCATCGCTCTTTACCTTTACAAGGAAAGGCGTAAGCTCGTACGCTTTTTGATCTCCGACGTCTTTCTGGTGGTAAACGGTGGACTTAAATTCGGGATCGTTGGGATCCAACGCAAGATAGAAACAAAGCGTTTTACCGCAAATGTTAATCTTCGCAATCGTGTCGCGTCCCAAATTAAATCTGTCGCCGTGCCAGCTTACGTTGGAATTGATTTTCTTATAAGAAGTCAATTCGTTTTTAATGTCGCTGTAATAGGATTTTACCTTTTCGTCGCTTTGACGCATTTTTGCGGTAAAGCTTCTTTTCAAACGAATTACCAAACCCGTTTCTGCGTCTACAAGTTGGTTATCTACTTCCTGATATTCGGAAACGACGGAAAAAGCGATTTCCTTTTTTGCTTCCATTTCCGCAACGGGATCGTATACAACGACGGGCTCTGCAACAGCAACGTCCTCTTCCACTACGTCCGAAGCCGATTCGATTTCTTCTTCAACGGGTTCCGCTGCGATTTCCTCTACGGGTGCTTCTTCCGCGATTTCTTCCGCTACGTCGTTGACTTCAACCGCTTCTTCTACGGGAGCAACCGATTTTTCTTCTTTAACAACAGGCGTTGCGTCGGAAACGGCAAGCTCTTTTTCAGCTACGCATACGTTACCGAGTTTTTCCGCCACGCCGATAGCGATTGCCTCGATCCCGCTCTTATCGATAATCAAATCGTATGTAGGCTCTTTTTCCGTTACTTTTTCGCCTACGATCTCTGCAATACGATCATAGTCCACGGAATCGGGTAAAACAATACCTGCCTGTGCGGCTTGACATACTCTTTCATAATCGATCGTTTCCGAAGCATCGATCTGTACGGAAATCTTTTCGGATACCTTTGCGGCAACTTTTTCAATGCCTTCGTCGTCCAAAACAATTTCATAATTCTGTTCGGCCGCACCGATTTTCTGTGCGACAACGTCTGCGAGTCTGTCGTAATCGACTGCGGGCACGATAGCCGCCACTCTTGCGGACAATGCGTCTGCAAGTCTGTCATAATCGATTGCAGGTACAATTGCCGCCACTCTCGCGGACAATGCGTCTGCAAGTCTGTCGTAATCGATGGCGGGTACGATAGCCGCCACTTTTTCGGACAATGCGTCCGAAAGTCTGTCATAATCGACTGCGGGTACGATTGCCGCTACTTTTTCGGACAATGCGTCCGAAAGTTTCTCGTAATCGATCGTAGGGACGCCGGTCAAGATTTTTTCGGTAGCCGACAAGGATTCTGCGTTCAAAGCGGACAGCACTTTTTCAACGACAGAAGAACCTGCCTGTTGCGCGACATCGGAAATACGGCTATAATCGACCTTTTCGGGATAAGGCATCGCTTCGATAACCTTTTCCGCCGAACCGTTGATAATCTTATTGTAATCCACTTCGGTAACGGGGATTGCCGCAATCGCTTCGTCGATAGTTTCCTTCGTAGGAAGGGTTGCAATTGCCGCGTCGATCGTTTCTTTGGTGGGAAGGGTTGCAATCGCTTCGTCGATCGTTTCCTTCGTGGGAAGGGTTGCAATCGCTTCGTCAATCGTTGCTTTCGTAGGCAACGATTCGATCGCTGCGTTAACCGTCGCAAGCATCTCCTCGATTTTTTCAAGCAAAGCGACCTTCGCCGCAACGTCTTTGATTTGAGGCGCTACGTCATCGCCGAGGAGCGTTTTCAACTCTTCGTTCAACGTACGAACCTGTTCGATAGAAGAGAGCTTTTCGTCCATCGAACCCATACGATCGCCGACTTCGTGCGTAATCATCGACGCCAAGCCGTCGTAAATCGTTTGATTCTGCTTATAGCTGAAACGAATCTCCTGCGTAATTGCCTGCGCCGACGCCGACTTATCCGTCTTCATTTCCTGATAGAGCGAACCGATTTGAACGGACGAGTATTTCAACTCGTTCATCAATTCGCCTTTCATTCTTTGAAGATCGTACGAGAGCCAGCTGTACAACGCATCAATCTTAGAAGTCTGTTGCAGTTGTTGTTGTTTTCTGTCCGCCATTTTACACCTCGGTCTTTTTCTTTGTCGAAACCGACAAATCTTTTTTTCCTTTTATCAAATATATACAGCCCGTTCCTGCGAAAAGCAATCTTCTCGCAAAAACGTTCTTTCCGAATCCTATATTCCGCTTAAAAGGGAATTCTATTTTCTCAAGCATTATTATAACACATCTAATTCGTTCGGTCAAGGGTTTGACGAAAAAAATATAAGAAAAAATGCAATTTTTTTGAAAAATTGCGTTTTCCGTGTTCGAATCCCCTATTTGAACACGAACACGGTCGGCATTTATCGCAAAAATTGCATTTTTGTTATTTCGTTCTCTTTTTCCCGAATTTTCTCTGGCAGAGCTTAACGAGTTCCACAACGGGAATTACGCAGAATCCGAGTGCGATCGCCACGGCGTATTCGAGCAAACCGACCGACGTGAATCCGAACGCGTTCGCCAAAACGGGAATTTCGCATACGAGCGTCGTCAACGCCAACGTAGCGATTGCGGAAACGTACAACATTTTGTTATGCGTTTTCAAACCGAGCAAACTGCCTCTTTGCGTACGCATATTAAAGCTGTGGAAAATCTCCGCCATGGACATCGTCAAAAACGCCATCGTCATACCGTGTTCGAAATCGTCTATACGACAGCCGACGAAATAGGAAATCAACACCAACGCCGCAACCAAGATACCTTGATACAATACGTCCACGCCCATTCCTTCGGCAAAAACTCCGGCTTTCGGATCTCGAGGTTTTCGTTTCATAACGTCCGCCTCCGCGTTTTCCATACCGAGTGCCAGTGCAGGTAAAGAGTCCGTCACAAGGTTAATCCAAAGCAAATGCACGGGCTTCAAAATCGTAAATCCGAGAAGCGTAGCCACGAAAATCGATATGACTTCGCTCATATTCGAAGAAAGCAAGAATTGGATGGCTTTACGAATGTTGTCGTAGATTCTTCGACCTTCTTCCACTGCGCCGACGACCGTTGCGAAATTGTCGTCCGTAAGTACCATATCCGCCACGTTTTTGGTGACGTCCGTGCCCGTAATGCCCATACCGACGCCGATGTCCGCTTCCTTAATGGAAGGCGCGTCGTTTACGCCGTCCCCCGTCATCGCCGTGATCTTACCGATCTTGCGCCAAGCATTGACGATACGGGTCTTATGCTCCGGTTGCACGCGCGCATATACGCCGATATTTTGAAATTCTTTTTCAAACGTTTCCTCGTCCATTTCATCGAGCTGTGCCCCGGAGACGGCGCGGATTCCGTCCTCTAAAATGCCGAGTTCCTTTGCGATGGCAACCGCCGTATCGATATGGTCGCCCGTAATCATAATCGGACGAATCCCCGCCGTTCTGCACTGCGCAATCGCCGCCTTTACTTCCGGACGAACGGGGTCGATCATACCGCAAATCCCCGTAAAGCACAGTCCTTCTTCCAACCCCGATGGTTCGAAACTTTCAGGAAGTTTTTCCCACTTGCGTTCCGCACAAGCCAATACGCGCAACGCTTTATCCGCCATCGCTTTGTTTGCCGCAAGTACGGCTTCTTTATACGCTTGCGTCATCGGAACGTACTTGCCATTTTCCAAATAATGCGTGCATTTGCCGATTACGACGTCGGGCGCACCCTTTGTATATTGAATGTAACCGTCTTCCGTTTCGTGCACGGTGGACATCATTTTACGATTGGAATCGAACGGCGCTTCGCCCGCTCTCGGGAATGCGGCTTTCAGACAGTTCTTCGTCTGTCCCGTTTTGTTTGCCCAAGCGACAAGCGCGGCCTCCGTAGGCTCGCCTGTGATTACGCCGTCCTCGTCGCTTTCGGCGTCGCTGCAAAGGGACATACCTGCGGCAACGCGGTTCTCGTCCGCGCCGAAAAAGTCCACGACCGTCATTTTATTCTGCGTGAGCGTACCCGTTTTATCCGAGCAAATAATCTGCGCGCAACCGAGCGTTTCCACCGCCGTGAGTTTACGAATAATCGCGTTGCGTTTGGACATATTGGTGACACCGATCGACAATACGACCGTTACGACGGCAGCCAACCCCTCGGGAATCGCAGCCACTGCCAACGACACGGCTATCATAAAGGAATCCAAAACGAATTCGAAATCGAAATTGCCGGCACGCAGCAATTGAACGCCGAACACCAATACGCAAATGCCCAATACCAACCACGTCAATACTTTGGAAAGCTGTGCGAGTTTTCTCTGCAAAGGCGTTTTACCTTCTTCCGCTTGCGAAAGCGCGTCTGCGATTTTGCCCATTTCCGTAGCCATACCCGTAGCGGTCACCACGAAAACGCCTCTGCCGTACGCCACCGTACTACCCATATAGACCATGTTTTTTCTGTCGCCCAAAGGCACGTCCTTCGCGCCTTCCGCCAAGTCGATCGTTTCCGACGTTTTGCTCACGGGGACGGATTCCCCGGTGAGTGCGGCTTCTTCGATCTTTAAGCTGGCACAGTCGATAATTCTGCCGTCGGCGGGCACTGCGTCGCCTGCCTCCAACAACACAACGTCGCCTACAACCAAGTCTTCGCCGGCGACGTGCTTTATTTTTCCGTCACGCAAAACCTTGGACGTCGCCGCAGACATTTCCTGCAACGCTTCGATGGCTTTTTCCGCTTTACTTTCCTGAAATACGCCTAATACGGCATTGAGGATTACCACCGCCATAATAATGATGACGTCGGCAAAGCCTTCGCCCTCGCCCTTACCGCTGTTCACCACAGCCAAAACGCCGCTAATGAACGCCGCTACGATCAAAATAATGATCATAGGGTCGGCAAGCTGTTCGAAAAATCTACGAACGATAGACTTTTTCTTCGCCTCGGCAAGCTTGTTTTTGCCGTTGTTTAACAACCTGTCCGTAGCTTCCGTCGAGGAAAGCCCCTTGTCGGTAACGGACAACGCCGCCAAAACGGCGTCTTTGTCTTGACAATACTCTTTCATTGTATACTCCTAATTTTATATATTTATTTACATAAAGAAAAGACACGGCGCATGCGCCGTGTCGAGGAACGTTTCTATTTTACAGACTCTTCGATACCAACGCTTTGCGCGCATATAGAATGAGTCTCGCAATTTAAGGCAAGCCAGGTAAAAACCGGTGTTGTTGACTTGCCACGCTTTCGCGCTCGCTACTCCCTCAATGGGATATTACTTTTTTATTATACTACGCTTTTTGACTTTTGTCAAGAACTTTTTTCGATATTTTTTTCTTTTTCAAAAAAAAGCTTGTCATATCGCCATACGTCCCGAAAGTCGGACAAACTTTCGGAGGCACATAGCAACAGACAAGCCTTATCGTTTAGATTATTCCTCGTCGGGAAGTTCGACGTTGTGATAAACGTTCTGTACGTCGTCGTGGTCTTCCAAAGCGTCTACGAGCTTTTCAAACGTAGCCACTTTATCCTCGGGAAGCGTAATCTTATTCTGCGCGATCATTTCCACTTCCGCGTGAATGAAACGAATTTTCGGTTCTTCCTCTTCGTTTCTGCGTCCTTTGGGAGCAGCCGCCATCAATTCCGCGTTCTTTTCTTCCAAATATTTACGAACATCGGAGAACGTTTCGGGTGCGGTGTAAATTTCGTACACGTCATCGCATACGACCACGTCGTCCGCGCCGGCTTCCAACGCATATTCCGTCATCGTATCTTCGTCGAGTTCTACCGTTCTTTCCACGACGATGTAACCCTTGTTGTCGAAGTTATACGATACACAACCGTTTTGCCCGAGCTGACCGCCGTGCTTACTCAAAATCGCACGCACGTCGCCCGCCGTACGATTGATGTTGTCCGTAAGCGTCTTGATAATCACAGCCGAACCAGCGGGACCGTACCCCTCGTACGTCAATTCCTTATAATCCGCACCGTTCAATTCGCCCGAAGCCTTCTTGATGCTACGCTGAATGTTGTCGTTCGGCATATTTGCGGCTTTCGCTTTCGCGATGATATCCGCAAGTTTACTGTTCGTTTCGGGGTTGGGATTGCTCTTCGCAGCTACGGCGATTTCTCTGCCGAGCTTAGTAAAGATTCTGCCTTTTGCAGCGTCCGCTTTGCCTTTCTTTGCCTGTATGTTGTGCCATTTGCTATGTCCTGACATATCTTTTCTCCTTATATTTTACTAAATTCGTCCTTGGCGAGGACGTACATCATTATCCCTGCGGAAACCGCCGCATTCAAACTTTCCTGCGTGTCCGACATAGGAATCTTCACCGTATGCGAAGCCGCAGAAAACGTTTCGTCGGAAATACCGTTGGCTTCGTTGCCGATCGCCAACACAAAACGTTGCGGAGCGTGAAAGGTAAACGCGTTTTCCCCACCCATGTCCGCAACGACAAGCGAAACGCCTTGAATCGCCGATAAAATATCCGCACGAGAACCAAAATACAATTTCGTGAAAAACAAGCCGCTCATACTCGCCCGAACGCTTTTCGGCGAGAAGGGATCCGCGCATTCCGGCGTAAGATAAACTTCGTTGTACCCGGCTGCGTTTGCCGTACGGATAATCGCCCCGACGTTGCCGGGGTCGGCTACGCCGTCTAAAAACAGGGCTCTGCCCGAAGGGGCGTTAAGTGTCTTTTCGGGAATCTTTGCCCGACACAAAATGCCTTGCGGCGTCTTCTCGTCCGATAAGAAACGGAATACGTCGTCGGAAACGACGACCGTTTTGCCGTCCGCCTCGAAACGTTCCCCTTCATAGCTTTCCGCGACGAAAATACGCTCGATCGTATATCCACTTTTGCGGCATTCGGCAACCATTTTTCTGCCTTCGACCAAGAACAAACCCGTATTTTTACGATTTTTCTTATCTTTCAAAGACGCTGTTTCTTTGATCAGCGGATTGTTTTTTGACGTTAAAATCATCATAGGGATAATAGTGAAAAAGCCTTTTCGCGTTGCCGCCAAAAGGCTTTTTTATTTTTTCTTAGAGCGCTGCCTTTGCTTTTTCAACGAGCTGAGCGAATGCCGCAGCGTCGTTTACCGCCAAATCGGCAAGGACCTTTCTGTTAAGGTTGATGCCGGCAACTTTAAGCCCGTGCATAAGTTGGCTGTAAGAAATGTTGTTGATTCTTGCAGCGGCGTTGATTCTTACGATCCACAAACGACGGAAATCTC
>CAZEVL010000004.1:0-36750 GCA_964515795.1 uncultured Clostridia bacterium
AACAATAACGCATTTCTTCTTCAGGCTTTTTACCTTCATTAAATTTAGCAATAGCATTTTTGCACTCTTCTTCGTTTGCATACTCATCTTTTAGAATTGTTTCAGACATTAAAAAACACCTCCTTTCTTTTCAGATGGAGATGCTTTAAAACCCAACTATGCCGCAAAAAGGTGCAACAAAAGAAGGTGGCGTTTTTCAACATTCCATCTTTATTTGTGCATCCTTACTGATTGCGACAATTCGGTTGCAATTATTAAATTGGTATCTACGCAATTTCTAGAATTAGATACCGACAGGCTAGCTACTTCCTGTTTACGCTTTAATTATAAAACTTTCTAAAAATTTAATCGTTGGTGTAGAGTTGGTCATTCGTTGGTCTGGTGTTGGTTTTTAATTTCAGTATAAAAAACTTCGCTTTTTCAAACTTTTTCTTTGCAAGTAGGCATTTCCTATATACAAACAACATTTTTTGTGATATAATATTTAAAAGACAATATATAGACATAAGGATGGTGATTTCTTGTGACCTACTGCTACGACAAATTATGGAAATTGCTTATAGATAAAAAAATGATAAAAAAAGACCTCATGAACGAGGCATCAATAACATCTTCTACGATGGCAAAAATGGGAAAAGAACTTCCTGTAAGTTTGGATGTTCTTGGGCGAATTTGCAAGGCTCTTGATTGCAATATAGGTGACATTTTAGAAATAAAATACTAATAAAGGAGTTCGGGGAAAATGAAAAAACTTTGTTTCGGTACAATATTCAGTTTACTCTGCCAAATAAAAAATGGAGTAAATCAAAATTACTTATACAAGGCTTTTGTCACGCCAAACGATACTGATAATATCGAACCTGACAAAGGATCTGTTGGTAATAGAAAAAAAGGAATAGATGATGTTCCTAATGCTGAAAAAAGCTATTTTATCTCTGCTGATATTGCGGAAGTAGCATTGTTATACAGAACAAATTTATATAAAAAAATAAAGCCTTCCCCTTACAGAGAATGCTTCGTTCTTGCCATCAAACAAATCTTACTAGAAGATACAACTATAGCTGATTCAGATGAAATTGGTAGTCCAGAATATACAAAAGAAACTATTATTAGTAAAGAGAAGTTTGACTTTTCAATTTTGTTAGTTAATTTAATGAAATATTGTGTAAATATGAATAATAGCGGAACTGAAAGTCAAGTTGCCGAAATTGATAAGTCTTACATTGAATCTTTTATTAATAAATCAAAAACAGTCTTCTTGTTTGATGCAGACGTTTCGTCACCTGCTACTACTCCACTTAAGATATCTATTGATGAAAAAGGATTTAAAAATACATTTGTAGAAATAAATCAAGATATCTATTCGCTTGGCTTACCTAATCCAAATAAAGTAAAAATCTTCAAGTTGCGTGTCAACGGAAAAGAATTCAACAAAGATGGCATCAGTGAATTTATTTTAAATAACATAAGTCAATATGTTTATTCACGAACAAGAATTAAGAATATTGAATCAACTTCAAATATTCGTACTATCAGCACTCGAGCTATTAGACAGGTTGAAAAAACACCCGCATTTGCAAATCAAACAGATACATTTTGTGAAATAATGCTATATTCTTTCCTCGAATGCTCTATGCACGCTCCTAAAATAATGAGCGGATTTGAAGTTAGTGAAGCAGGTCGCTCCAACAAATATTCTTCTGGAATATATCTGCTTCCTGCTAGTGTTATGTCCAGTAATAATCAAATTATTTTCGGTTGTACAAAAGCACATCATAATTTGAAAGATGCAATTGATGACGTTTTTACTCAAGCCTCTAATATTAAAATTAATCGTAACGAAGAAATTCGCTTATTAGATCCTAGCGTACTTGGTAATATTCTTGAACCTCAGACAGCAATTCATTTAAAAAATATAATTATGCCGTCTAAAAGTTCAGATGTTGAATCTGACGATGCATTCGGACTCTTTTTGTCGTACTCGATTAATGTCCCTAATAAAGATCTTTTATCCAACAATGACTATCGAACCGCTTTAGATAAACAAATGGATGCAGATATAAAATCACACATTTCGTACATAAAAACTAAAATTAACGAATTGGGATTGAATGCATACTCATTTTATTTGTTCGTCTTGCCTCTGGATGATGTAGCTACTGACAGTAAACAAATAATGACAAATTCTATCGGTGGAGGTGACTGAATTGTTTGTACCACAAAATAGAACCATAGCAGAAACCATTTATTCCGATATTGACAAAAATCCGTACTTAATAGAACTTTATAGTGAACTATTAAAGGCATATACTAGAAAGTTATTTAGTCGTGCAGTCACCGATTTTGATGAGAAAAAATTGAGTGACTTACTTCGCTTTGCCGACATTCTCTCAAAATCTAATGATTCAAAACATAGCGGTTCTCACAAAGTATGGAGTCAACAAATAATCGTACTATTAGACAAACTTTACCCTAACAACTATAAAATCAAGTTTTACAAGTTTTCTATTCTTACAGCCTGTAATAACTTTCAAGGTATAAAAAACTCTAATTTTAACTTTGAAAACACATCTTTACTCGATGAATTAGTACATATATCTGACAAAGAATATTTTAAAGTACCAACATCGGAATCTGATTATTTTTTTGAGGACCAAAAGTCGATTTTTGATGGATTTGCACATCAATACTTTAGCTATTCTGCTCCTACTTCTCTTGGAAAATCTTACGTTATGCGTGTATTTATCAAGCAACAGGTACAAAAAGGTATAGAACAAAACTTTGCTATCATCGTTCCTACAAAAGCTCTTATAAATGAAATACGCAGTAAAATCCTAAATGATTTAGGAAAAGATTTGATGCAAAAAAGAAATTATAAAGTTATTACTTCTGCTAGCGATAAACTACTTGAAGAAAATCATAACTTTATATTTATAATGACACCAGAAAGATTTCTTTATTTGATTAATACTTCGAATGTTAATGTCTCATACCTTTTCATAGATGAGGCTCACAAAATTTCAACAAAAGATGCACGGAGTCCATTCTATTATGAATTGGTCGATAAAATCGCTGTAATTGAACCCAAGCCACACATTATCTTCTCATCACCAAACATTCCAAACCCTGAGGAATATTTGAGATTAGTACCAAACGATGAAGGTAAAAAAGGACAACACTCAACCTATTCCCCTGTTTGTCAAATGAAATACCTCGTTGACTTAAAAGACGGAACAGTTAAGGCATATAACGACTATTCAAGACAATTTCTTCAAATGGGAAATGCAAGTTCCAAATTAGATTTATCAGCTCTTATCAATCATGTGAGAGGCAAAGACGAACAAAATATTGTTTATTGCAGTAGTTTAAAGGAAACGATAGACCTTGCCGTAGAATACGCCGAAACATTACCCTATGTAAGCGACACAAATAAAAAAGCCGAGTTAGATGACATTTCCAAAACCATTAGAAACGAAATAAACTCGGACTACTTCCTTGTAGAATTATTAAAAAAAGGTGTTGCTTTCCATGTAGGTTATCTTCCTTCAAGTATTAGACTTAGAATTGAAGATGCATTTAAAAATCACATAATTAATACACTATTTTGCACCAGTACTCTTATCGAAGGAGTTAACTTACCTGCAGATAATCTATTCATAACAAGCTTTAAAAACGTTAGGCACAACTTGGATAGTGTTTCATTTAGAAATCTCATCGGTAGAGTCGGTCGAATAGACCACAGTATGTTTGGTAATGTGTTTATGGTTTGCCTTAAAACAAGCGAATCTAGTACAGTGAAAAAATATGAAAAACTTCTCACAAAGGAAATACCAATACAAAAGCTGTCTCTAGAAGCATCTCTTACCGATAAGCAGAAGAAATCAATTATTGTTGGATTAGTTAATAACGATTTTGAATTATCAACTAAACCAGATACGACATTTGATGAATTCACAATGATGCGAAAAGCAGCACTAATCTTCGTAAATGACCTACGCAAAGGAAAACAAAGCCGTATTGTCAAGCTTTTACGAAAGTACGCCAGTGATGAAGAAATGGCGGCTATTCAAGCAAACATTCCTTCGCTTCCAATAATCAAAAGTATAGACGTATCCCCTGATCAATATAAAAACTTGCACGACTTCATCATTAATGGTGCTAAATATCCAAACATAAAACCAAATGGCGAAGTCGATTACGATGATGTTGTCGAATTTTTAGAGAAATTGGCAAATGTATTCAAATGGCGAATCTATGAAAGGAAAACTCTAGGATATCAATCGAAGGAAACTTTAAAGTTATCCCATATTCGTTGGTATGCAAACATTCTATATCGTTGGATGTCGGGACACGGATTGAGTTACATTATTCAAGAATCTATAAACTATAAAGAACAATATCCCGAAACAGGAATATGGGCTAATAATTGGAAAATTGAAGATTACTACAATCGAAATAATCCAAAACATAAAAATTTAGTTATTGCCGATACCCTTAACACCATCGAAAATGTTATACTTTTCAGTGTTGCTAATTATTTTAGAGAATTTTCTACCGAATACAAAAAGCAACACGAAAATAAACCTTTTAACAATGATTGGTATGAGTATATCGAATATGGAACTACAAATCCATTAACAATTCTTCTACAACGCTATGGATACTCCCGTGAGGCATCTTCATACATCATTAAACATAAAGACGAATTTGTAGACTACACCATTACAACACCAACAGCTCCATTCGTTCTAAACTATAGAAAACTAGTTGATTGCAATGATGATAGCACAAAAACCGAAACACAAAATATCTACATCAATGTACCAGAACTATTCATTGAAAGATAAAAATAAAGGAGAAAAACTTATGAAAAAATTAACAGCTCAAGAACTTTTTGAACAATTAAAAGCGGCAAGATTATATGAACACTCAGGAGCAATTGTATTCCATTTAGCAGGTGTAAGTGTTAAAATCAATACAACTGATACTGTTGGAATTACCTTACAAGCATGGTTGAAACAATACCTAATAGATAATAATGTTTATTTTTCCGAGCCTCACAACACACAAGAATTCCCCGACTTCTATTTAGATGATATCACTCCTGAAGAACATATGCTAGAAGTAAAAGCTTTCAATTATCTTGCAACTCCAGCATTTGATATTGCTAATTTTGAGTCTTACTGCTCATCAGTAAAAGTGAAGCCATATAGGTTAGATGCTGATTACATAATATTCGCTTATGAAATGTCTGAAGATGGAGATATTTCTATTAAAAAAATTTGGTTAAGAAAAATATGGCAAATTGCGGGTAATTCAAAGCAATATCCTCTTAAGACACAAGTAAAAAGAGGCATGATTTACAACATTCGACCTAATTCAAATTTCAAATATGATAACGATGGTCCATTCAAATCAAAAGAAGAATTCTTAGAAGCTATTTATTTAACTTTAGTTTCATATAAAGGGCAAGATTTTGCTGATGATTGGAAAAAGACCCTATCTGAAAATTATCAAAAATATTATAAAATACCATTAAACATCTAAAAGTAAAGGAGTGCATTAGCACTCCTCCTTTTTTTGATATGCATCACATACCCTATTTGCGACAGCCTTTACAACAGGCACTACTACTGTATTCCCTAATAAATCAAAGGCTTTTGCCAATCCCGTATTGTCATCTTCAAACATAGTTAAATTATAATTTTCAGGATAACCAAACATTCTTAATCCTTCTCTAATAGTTAATTTTCTTATTCCATCACCATCAACAACACCTATATGTGAAACATCAGCCGCAACTAGTGTTGGAGCAACATCATTAGGATCTAATATTTTCGTGAACTCAAAACTTAATTTTCCTGCCACAATATTATATCCTAATGGTAAGGTTTCATCTTGTTCTCTAGCTTCATATGTAGAACCATCATCCATGGTTTTGATGACCACTTGTTTAGGATGTTCCATAACAAGATATCCTTTCTCAACCAAATCATCCAACAAATATTTCAAATCGTTATGTGGAAAGAAAGTATATATTTGAGATTCCGTTAATGGCATTCCATCCATCCATTTGATACCTATTTCTTCAGCCCAATGACGTTTACGTCTCTCTTTAAAAAGTTTTTCAATAAGTAATTTTTGTTCTTTGGTAATCTCTCCTTTTAGTCCAATATCCCAACTATGAATGTTGTTTTCTCCACCACGTTTATCCTTTATTGCTTTTCCATATAATTCTTTTGGACTATAATGTTGCAATAAGCATTTTGTAAAATGACTTTTTACCGTTGGTTTATTATGCTCTAAAATATCTCCGACAACTGCATTTATAGGTTCGAAATTATCTAAATCGACTTCTGTATCAAGAGTTCCAACAATAAAAATCCTTTTTCTCATTTGAGGAACTCCAAATTTTTGACATTCTAATAATCTCCATTGTACTTTATATCCCAAATTTTCTAAAGACATTAGAATGGTCTTTAATGTTCTACCAATAGGATCTGAACTCTTTTCTCGATCATGCAAGACAAGACCTTCAACATTTTCAAGAATAAAGCCATATGGTTTCTTCTCTTTAAGTATTCTTTCAACTTCAAAAAACAATGTGCCACGAGTATCCAAAAAACCAAGTCCCTTACCCGCCATACTAAATGCTTGACATGGAAAACCCGCTAACAGAAAATCAAAGTCTTTTATATCTTCTGATTTTATATTGTGGATATCGCCCAATAATTCGTCTTGCGTAAAATTATCTCTTAAAGCCTCAACAGCATATGGTTTTATTTCAGATGTTAATACACATTCAGTTTTATATCCTCTTTCATTAAAAGCTTGTTCAAACCCTAAACGAATTCCGCCAATTCCAGCAAATAAATCAACAAACCTTATAACCTTATCACTTTTTAAGATTTCACAAGGTAATGGCATACTTAATTGTTGAACATCCTTTTCTTTCTTCAATATAATTCTTTCATTATCTTTATCTAGATAGATATGAAGTTTACTGATTCCTTTTTGCAACTGTAAATTTTCCAATATACTCTTAGGTAATCTAATTCGCATATCTTGCTGTATCAAATAAGAATCAAGATAAATTAATTCTTCTTTACTCATGTTTTGTACCTCTCAAATTTTAGGATACATATATTATACCCTATTTTTAGTCTAAAATCAAGTACCCCAACCCATAATTTTGTAACTATTATGTAAATACGCAAAAAAATTGATTTCATTTTAGCCTTCCGTTCCGTTAATCCACTTATCGTTTCGTTGATATACCTTTCATTTCGTTGACGGGTCTATTGTTCCGTTGATATACCTTTCATTCCGTAGTGCTATGCACAAAAAGAAAAAAGCCATGCAAAAGCACCTAATGGTACTCCTACAAGGCTAACTGCTTACATTACAGATAAGGAATTTGCTCCTTTATGTAAAGAAAAAAGGTCTGATACATATCGTATCAAACCTATGCTTTTTTTATGGTGCAACCAAAGGGACTCGAACCCCTAGCCTTTGGTTCCGTAGACCAACGCTCTATCCAATTGAGCTATGGATGCATATATAAGCGTCTCTTTATCAAACGCTTATATAGTATACGTCTTTTTAGAAAATTTGTCAACTGTTTTTAAGCGGTTTTTCTTATTTTTTTCAAAAATTATCGATTCATCAACAATGCCGCCGCTCCGAGCAACCCGGCACTGTTACCGAGCTCTGCAATTTTAATCACTACGCGCGGTCCTAAATCGCCGCCGAAAATTTCCTTGTCGAGGATTTTTTGCAACGGTTTGACAAGATTGTCGCCTTGCGCGCATACGCCGCCGCCCAGCAATACCGTTTCCGGACGGAATATCGTCGCAAAATTCGTAACGCCGCACGCCAAGTGCCGTACGTAGTTATCAACGACCTCTTTCGCATACACGTCTATATCCTGATAATCAAACGCCGTTTTTCCCGAAACCGTCGTCAGATCGTACGTTTCCCACATTTTGCTGTCCTTATGTGCGCTCATGGCACGACGCGTATCTCGAATCAACGCAGTCGCCGATGCGTACGCCTCTAAGCAGCCTTTTCTGCCGCAAGTACACAACTCGCCGCCGACAAATACAACCGAATGCCCCAATTCCGCGCCTGCGGACTGATTCCCTTCCATCAACTCACCGTTGACGATTACGCCGCCGCCAACCCCGGTACCGAGCGTCAGCATCAACATATTTTCACAGCCTTTCGCCGCACCGAATTTCGCTTCGCCGAGCGCCGCCACATTGGCGTCGTTTGCGATCTTTACCTTCAAACCCGTAAGCCGCCCGACTTCCTCGCCGATGGCGAAATCTTTCCACTTCAAATTGTTGGAATACACGACGACGCCGGCTTTGCTGTCTATCATCCCGGGAACGCCCATTCCCAAACCTTCCGCGTCCTCTTTTTCCAATCCTGCCGTTTTAAGCAATTTCAGCGCAAGCGAGGCAATATTTCGAGAAACGCATTCCGCGCCGCCGTCGCTCTCCGTCGGCGTTTTGTCCGACACGAGAATATTTCCCAAATCGTCCACGATACCGCCTTTGATAAACGTACCGCCGAGATCGATCCCGACGTAATATTTACGGACTTCCGCAACGACGAGTTGCATATTCCCCTGCAAACGTACTTCGCCGTGATCGGCAGTCACGAAAAAACTGTCTCCGAGCGCGACTTCCTCCTCATCGATTTTACCGCAACCGCCCACGCATGTCACGCAACGAAACGAACCGACATCCGTACGCAAGCTTTTTTCGACTTGAACTTCTACGTATTTCGTCGTAAAATATCGGCTCGCCCCGAGCAAATCGCCCTGTTCCGTCTGAATCCGAATCGGTTCATGCGTATATTTCTTCAACGAAGTCACTTTCAATGCCTTTTCGACGTGCAATTCCCGTTCGTTGCCGTTTTTATCCTTTCTGCCGTAATCGTACACGCGATAGGTCAAATTGCTGTTTTGCTGGATCTCGCAAATCAAACACCCTGCGCCGATGGCGTGAATCGTCCCGGAAGGAATAAAATAGCACTCTCCCGCTTTTACTTCGAAGAAATTCAAAAGTTCCGTCAGGGTATGATTCCTAATGGCTTCCTCGTACGCCGCCTGCGTCACGTCCTCCTTAAAGCCCAAATAAATCCCTGCGCCCTGTTCCGCCTCGACGATATACCACATCTCCGTTTTGCCGAAACTGTTCTCGTTTTTCAAAGCGTATGCGTCCGAAGGATGTACCTGCACCGACAAATCCTGTTTTGCGTCGATCAATTTCACCAGCATCGGAAAAAACGGAAACCCTTCGCAATTTAAGCCGAGCTGTTCTTTCGTCAGCGTTTCCGCCAACGTTTTACCGTCAGCCAAACGCGTCGGTCCGTCCTTATGAAAGGACAATTCCCAACTTTCCGCCACGGGATCTTTCTCCGTCTGCTTATGATACTTTTCTTTGAGCAATCTGCCTCCCCAAATATTGTCTTTACATTCGGGATATAATCTTAAAATAGCCATTTTTCACCTCACACATTTATAAAGCAAATCCTTACAAATCAAACGCAATCGCCGTAATATCGTCCGAAAATTTTCCGCCGCAAAATACGTTGAGCGCATTTTTCAGCTTTCCGATAAAATCTTCCGCCCCGTGCGACTGCGCAAGCACGCTTTCCGTACGTTCGATTCCGAACAACTCTCCTGCGGAATTCGCGCATTCGGTAACTCCGTCCGTCACAAGCACGAGGATATCCCCCCGCTCAAACGGCAATTCACGTTCCCGATACTCGAAATCCGCCATCCAATTGGAAATAGGAGGCGCAGGCGATTCTATCTCGTTTATACCGACCGAGTTTTTCAGCAAAATCGGCGCGTTATGCCCTGCCACCGCATACCGAAGCGTTTTCGTGCGCAAATCCATACGTACCGCCGCCACCGTGATATACGAACGCTCGTCTTGATCCAATTCGTTGAATTTTGCGTTCAACGCCGAAAGCGCTTTTGCCAAATCGATCTGTTTCTTATCGAACGCGGCTTTGACAAACGCCGAAAGCATCCCCGCGGAAATGCCCTTGCCCGATACGTCGGCAAGCACGCCGTATGTTTGTCCGTCCAATTCGTATACGTCCGGCATATCGCCGCCCACCCCCAAACAGGGAATATACATATAGGAATACGGTACACCGCCCATACTCTTTCCCGCAGGCAACAACCGCCTCTGCATTTGTTGCGCCGAGAGCATTTCCCGTTCGATTTCCGAACGATACGTACCGTCCGTCAAACCTAAAAACAATTTTCCTTTTCCGTCCACGGGTAAAATACGAATCCGCACGGAAATCTTATCCGTCCGTCCCGAACGCCGTGCGGTGGTATGCACCGTTTCCGTCTTTTCGGCATTTTCACGCGCCGCGGCGCGCATCACGCGCAAAAACGTACAATATTGACAATTCGCGCCCTTGCCGCAAGCATCCATCTCTCCGCAGCCCAACGTTTCCGCCAAAGAGCCTTTTCCCTTCGCCGTGTCGGAAAACGAACGTCGAAAAGCCGTATTGGTGAATTTCACCCGCAGCTTATCGTCAAACAGGAACACCCCCTCGGGAAGTCTGTCCAATATTTTTTTCCACGTTCCAAACGCCATAATTCCGCCTCTGTTCTTCTTTTTAAGCAGTCTTCGTCGAATACCTGCCCCTAACGTTCTTCGTTATGCTCTATACAGTTGCAACCCCGTACAAAGCTTTACGTCGAAATCCAGCTCCTTATACAATTCCCCGTCAAGTTGCACCGTGCAAGGTTTTTCGGGAACAAACCGAACCTTCTCGCACAGGAAGCTGCGCGTTTTCGGATATTCCAAAATGCCGCCTTTCAACAAAACGAGAAATGCCTTCACGATCTTAAATACACCCCGAATATCGTCCACGACGACCACGTTCAGCTTTCCGTCGTCTATTTCCGCCGTCGGACAAATACGAATACCGCCGCCGAATTGCGTTCCGTTGCATACCGCAGCCAACAACGCGCGATAGCTCTTTTCTTCGCCCGAAGTCTGCATTTTCAAAGTAATACACTTGAAAGAAAACAGACTACGGATTAAACTCATCAAATACTTGGGTTTGCCTTTCATTTTTCCTCGGTGACAACGTTCCAAAACGTCCACGTCGATACCGAACCCCGCCACGTTCATACACCGCACGCCGCCGACCTCTAAATAATCGGTAGCTTTCGGCTGACCGTCCAAAATATTTTTCACAGCGATTTCAGCGTCGAATGCGAGTCCTGCCCGTTCCGCGAAGTCATTGCCCGTACCCGACGGAACGATACCCAAACGGCATTTCGTCGGATCGACAAGCCCGTTCAGAGCCTCGTGAATCGTACCGTCGCCGCCGAGAACGATTAAATCCTCCGCCCCCTCTTCCGTAAGTTGTCGAGCGATCCGTTCCACCCCCTTGGGCGACATAGAAGAATGTACCGCATATTCCACGGAACGTTCGGTTAAGACGCGTTCGACTATCGTCAAATTTTTCAAGGCTTGCTTTTTACCGGCTACGGGATTGAGAATGATATGGTACATAGTTTTCCTTTGTAAAACGATTTTTCTAAATCTATTATATAATACTTTACGAATAATTGCAATTTATTTTCGAATTTGATATACTATTCTTATAAAAATTTTTCTTTGGAGGATACGTTATGCGCCGTATTTTGCCGAAACGCTTGCTCGATTTGGCAAACGCCTGTCAAAAGCCTCTCTACGTCGTCGGCGGAACCGTAAGAGATTTTCTTGCAAATCTGTCCGCAAGCTTATCGGATTGGGACATCTGCGCCCCCATGGACGCAGACGAATTTCTGCGTGCCGCAGAGGCTTGCGCATTTTCGATAAAAGCCGTTTACAAACACACGGGTACCGTAAAACTCCGCGACACGGACGGTATCGATTACGAATTTACCTGTTTCCGCTCCGATACATACATCCGAGGGACACACGTTCCCGTCTCCGTTTTTTTTACGGACGATATCGTTTTAGACGCAAAACGCAGAGATTTTACGGCAAACGCCGTATATTACGATATTAAAGCCGATCGTTTTCTCGACCCCTTAAACGGAATCGCCGCCATTGCGGAAAAACGCTTAACAACGGTCGCCGCAGCGGAAAAAGTGTTCGGAGAAGACGGTTTACGGCTTATGCGCCTCGCAAGACAAGCCGCACAGCTCGGATTTACCCCGGACGAGGAATGCTTTCGCGGCGCAGCGCAAAACGCCCCCCTCATTCGGGAAATTTCCCCGGAGCGTATATTCACCGAGCTGAACGCAACACTGCTTGCCGATGAAAAATACGGCAATGCGGACGGTGCTTATCAGGGAATAGAACTGCTTGCCAAGACGGGCGTGCTCGATCAAATTCTACCGGAACTGACGCTGGGCAGGAATATGGCTCAACGTACGGACTTTCACCGCTACGACGTGTTGGAGCACTCTCTCCGTGCCGTAAAATACGCCGACCGAAGCGTACGTCTCGCCGCACTGCTACACGACGTAGGAAAACCGTTTTGCATGCTCCGCGACGGCAACACGCACGAACACCATAAGGAAGGCGCGCGGCTCGCGAGAGAAATTTTGCTGCGTTGGAAAACCCCCAACAAAACGATCGAACGCGTTTGCGCGCTTGTCGAAACGCACATGTACGATTTCGACTGTAACACAAGCGAAAACAAACTGCGCCGATTTTTCGTATCTCACACCGACCTATCGGACGATTTATTGCGTTTGAAACAAGCGGATTTTTCCGCCTGTACGGACGATTTATCCGTCGCCCCGACTTGCGCACGCTGGAATACGTTGCTTGCGAAAATGCACCGAGAGAACGTCCCGTTTTCCGTAAAGGAACTAAACGTCGACGGCATAGATATTTTAGAAACGGGCATACCGCCTCGCCACGTTTCGGAAATATTGAAACGCCTGTTACTGCACACGGCAATAATGCCTTCGGACAATGAAAAAGCAAGACTTTTACGGTTGACACAAGGCATCGAAAAAGACATCGTATCCAACAAAACCGGCACACCGTGTACGCGTTGAAGAGAACGACGTTCTTCCTACACATACCCGTATACGAGTTCGCATTTCCGAACTCTGCCGCTACTTTTTTCAAAGACAAGCCGCCGAACATTCGGCGGCTTTTTATGACAACGGTCGATAACGTCAGTCTTCTTCCCAACCGAGGCTGCGTTCTACCGCTCTATGCCATTTCCTTAACTTTTCCGTGCGTACCTCTTCCGACATTCGCGGCGTATATCGACAAGCAATCTCGCGGTTTTGTTTCAAGACTTCTTTATCCTTCCACATTCCGACCGTAAGTCCTGCCAACGTCGCCACCCCGAGCGCCGTCGTTTCGTGCGTGTCGGGTTTTACCACTTCCACGTTCAAGATATCCGATTGAAATTGCATCAAAAAGCCGTCACGCGACGCACCACCGTCAACTTTCAAAACCGACAATTTCATACCCGTATCGCGTTCCATTGCCGACACTAAATCCGCCGATTGATAGGCAATGGATTCCTGCGCAGCCCGAATAATATGTTCTCTTTTCGTGCCGCGTGTAATCCCGACGATCGTGCCCCTTGCGTACATATCCCAATAGGGAGCCCCGATCCCCGTAAACGCGGGAACGACGTACACGCCGCCCGTGTCTTCGACCTTTTTCGCATAATACTCCGCGTCGCGGCTCTCCGTGAAGAAACGCAGCTCGTCACGCAGCCATTGAATGACCGCGCCTGCAATAAAAACACTGCCTTCCAACGCATATTGCGGAGCTTCCCCGTGCAACGTCGCCGCAACCGTCGTAAGCAAGCCGTTACGGCTGCTCGGACGCTTTTCCCCGGCGTTCATTAACAGAAAACACCCCGTACCGTAGGTATTTTTCCCTTCACCCCGAGAAAAACAGCCCTGCCCGAACAACGCCGATTGCTGATCCCCCGCGATACCGGCAATGGGAATTTCTCTACCGCCTACGTTGGCATACCCGAACACCTCACCCGAGCTGCAAACTTTCGGCAACATTTGGCGCGGCACGTTGAACAAGCGCAACAGCTCCTCGTCCCAATCCATAGTGTCTATATTGAACAGCATAGTCCGCGAAGCGTTCGTTCGATCGGTCACGTGCGACTTTCCGCCCGTCAATTTCCAAACGAGCCACGAGTCCACCGTACCGAACAACAACTCGCCGCGTTCGGCACGTTCCCGCGCGCCCTCTACGTTGTCCAAAATCCATTGCAATTTACTTGCCGAGAAATACGCGTCGGGAATCAACCCCGTCTTTTCAACGATTTTTTTCGTCAGCCCCTGTTTTCGCAAAGTTTTAATCGCATCTGCCGTACGACGACATTGCCACACGACGGCATTGTAAACGGGCTTTCCCGTGTTTTTATCCCAAACCACGGTCGTTTCGCGTTGATTAGTAATTCCGATGGCGGCAATATCCGCCACCGAAACGCCGCTCTTCGCCACGACCTCCATCATCACGCCGTATTGGCTCGACCAAATATCCATAGGATCGTGTTCTACCCAACCCTCTTTGGGATAAATTTGCGGAAATTCACGGCTGAGAATGGTTGTAATTTTTTGATTTTCGTCTACCAGAGCCACACGCGACGACGTCGTACCCTGATCGAGTGCTAAAATATACTTCATCGCATACCTGCCTGTTTCAAACGCTTATAATTTGCTTACGGTGATACCGTCCTCGATCGAAGTTTCGTAAAAGCTCGCCTTGTAGCCGATTGCGTCGTGATATGCCTTGCCTACCCGACGAATAAACCCGTCCGTTTCCGTCTTTTTTACGATCGAAATCGTACATCCTCCGAAACCGCCGCCGATCATACGAGAGCCCAAACAACAAGATTCCTTACGTGCCAACTCGCTGAGCGTATCCAGCTCTTTCCCCGTTACTTCGTACAAATCGCGCAAACTGTAATGACTCTCGTTCAAAAGTCTGCCGAGCTCTGCCAAATCTCCGCTTTTCAACGCGACAACCGCCTTATTTACACGGTCGCATTCCATGACGACGTGTTCCGCACGGCGCGCAACGACGCCCGACAACAAATATTTCGCCTCTCGGAATTGTTGAGGCGTGATTTCCGCAAGACAAGAAACGTCCAACTTCTGTTGCAACTGCTTCAACGCCGTTTCCACTTCTTGACGCCGTACGTTATACTTGCTCTCCACCAAACTATGCGGTTTGTTGCAATTCACCACTACCAAGCAATATTCGCCGAGCTGCAAAGGCACGTATTCATACGCCAAAGTGGAACAATCGAGCAACACGGCATGGTCTTTTTTCCCCATTGCCGAAGCAAATTGATCCATAATACCGCAATTTACGCCTGCGTATTGATTTTCCGCTTTTTGAGACAACAAAGCCAAATGCACCTTGTCGTATTCCGTACCGGCATATTCCGAAAAAGCCACCGCCGTAGCCACTTCTATCGCCGCAGAAGAGGACAAACCGCTGCCGAAAGGCACCGTACAATCGTAATACAAATCACAGGGTACGATATCCACGCCTTCTTGTTGAAGGAAATACGCCACCCCTGCCTGATAGTTTCCGATAGGCAACTGCTTATAGGAATCCAATTTATCGAGTTCGAGTTCCACGATTCCGTCTATCCCGCGAAACGCCATACGCACCGTCTTACCGTCCGTTTTTCTGCCGTATACGTTGCAACGCAAATTCAACGCCGCAGGGAATACTTTGCCGCCGCAATAGTCCACGTGTTCGCCGATTAAGTTGATTCTGCCTGCCGCCGTAAACAAATCTTCCGCCGCCGCACCGAAAATCTCCTTAAAACATACCGTAGCTTCTTTTTTTTCCATAATCTTACTCCTTCTAAAATACCAAAATATAAAATATACGACGCTCGCAACGCATAACACGATCGCCACGAGCTGTGACGGAGACAGCCATTCCACCACCGTCATTCCGCGGTCGTCGCCACGGAAAAATTCAATAATAAACCGCCATACGCCATAGCTTATGCCGTAAATCGGCAACAGCGGAATCCGCTTTTCACCCGTCCGTAAAAAGAACAAACCGAATAAAACCGCAGACAACGCAAACAGGAAAATCGCCTCGAACAACTGCAACGGAACGACCTTTTGCCCACGCATCGTCACCCCGTACCAAGCGTCCGTCACGCCGCCGTGACAGCAACCCGCAAAAAAACAACCCACTCTTCCGAAGCCGTGTCCCATCGGCACGACGCAAGCGGCTATATCCGCCATATCCCGAAAACGTTTCCTCGCCGCTTCTTCTATTTTCAGAAGCTTCGCCCCGACAAACCAAACGAGCAAAAAGCTCGACACACCGAAAATAAATCCGCCGTAAAAAGTCAAGCCCGCACCGAAAGCGTTAAACACCCCCGTTTCGATCCAGTCGTAGACGGCTTGAAAGAGCGCAGCCCCCACCAATCCGAGCATAATCGCCGACACCGCCGACACGATTACGAGTTTTTGGAGTTTTACGGAAAAACCGCGTTTTATCCCGAGTCTGTCCGCCACGAATAGCGCAGACAGCATCGCAACGATTAAAAATATTTCATAGAACCCCATACCGAAAATCACGGGATACGGATACATACTACTCCCCCCCTATCCAAATTGTTGTATTGTCTTTTTCGAATCGAAAAGAGTCGCCCCGTCCGAAAACTTTTTTTAACAGTACGCAACGCCGCACGTCACTCTTCGCTAATCGTTATTATACTACACATACGTTTTTTTGTCAACGATACAGAGGATTTTTCCTCCGATTTTTCACATACAAACGCTCGAATCGCCCGTGTCTTTTGCAACGGGAGATAAAAAGTGTTCTCTAAATCCGCAACACGATCCGTTATTCGAATTTTTAGGCAAAATTTTCTTTGCGGATAAAAGAATCGGACTGCTTTTTAAGCTACAATAATTTCATTATCGGTGGTAGATTTCACGGAATATATTCCTTCATAAACGTAAATTATAAAATCGGTATATTGCGCGGAACAAACTAATTTTCGCGTATATAAATAAACAAATACGCCAACCTACGCGAAAATGTTTCAAAGGTACAGTTCGTTTAAGACAAAAAATTCCGCAAGCTTAAAAAAGTCTTGCGGAATTTCCTTTTTACGTCACGCCTTTCTTCGGACGTGTTTTTTACCCGTTAACGCTTTATTGCGCTTGAACGTTGACAGCGCGGAGTTTTGCAGGATTTTTAGGGTCGGGTTCGATTTCAAACGTGACCTTCTGTCCCTCTTTCAATCTTCTGTAACCTTCCGCTACAATCGCCGAAAAATGTACGAATACGTCGTCGCCGCCTTCGTCGTTGGCGATAAATCCGTAGCCCTTTTCCGCGTTAAACCATTTAACCGTACCTTGACACATCGTTCGTGCCCCCTTTTCTTAAATTACGCCGCCAAAATGCGCTCCGTAGCACGCGCGCTCTCTCACGTCGCAAACGAATTATACCACACTTTTCCGCAAATTGCAATAGCATTTTTCCACTTTTTTTACCCCTCGCGCGTTTTTTTGAAAAAAAACAGTAGACTTTTCCGCAAAAATGGTGCTATAATAAGGACAGTATTCATAAAATACAGAAGTTTTGCAAGCGGATTTATCCACATATGCACAGGAAATAAGCCGCCGAAAGGAGTTCTTATGTCGCTTTTCAACGTTATCCGAAATTTTCTCATCAGCCTCACGCACTTTTTTTCGCTCTTTTTCTAAACAGACCGACAAAAGGCGAGCGCAAACAACGTTAAGGAGGGAGTCATGAAATTTTTAGGCATTTTACAAGTCGTTCTGCTCGGCATCGTCGAAGGCATTACGGAATGGCTTCCCGTGTCCAGTACGGGACACATGGTTCTGTTCAACCGATTTTTTCCGCAAACTCTTTCCGAGAGTTTTATGTCGATGTTCGAATACGTCGTACAACTCGCGGCGATTATCGCCGTGGTGATCCTTTTTTGGGACAAAATATTCCCTTGGGGGGCAAAAAAAACGGAAGCAAATCGAATCAAGCTCTATTCCAAACCCGACGTTTGGAACACGTGGTTCAAGGTCGTCGTTGCCTGTTTACCTGCGCTTTTGGCGATTTTTCTCGACGCATGGTTCGAAGATATGGAGGAATATTTGCAAACGATTCTCATCGCCTCTACGCTTATACTCTACGGCGTCGCTTTCATTTTAATCGAAAAATACCACAAAAAACAAGCCACCGTCACGGAATTATCGCAAATCTCGTATAAATACGCATTTTTCATCGGCTGTTTTCAAGTTTTGGCGGCAATCCCGGGAACTTCACGATCGGGCATTACCATCATCGGCGCGTTGTTGCTGGGACTCTCCCGACCCGTCGCCGCGGAGTTTACCTTTATTTTGGCTATCCCCGTCATGGTAGGGTCGAGTGCGTATAAATTGCTGAAATTTTTTCTCGAAGTCGGCACAATGACCTCCGCGGAAGTCGGCTACCTCGCCATCGGCTCCGTCGTGGCATTCGTCGTATCTTTCTTCTGCGTAAAACTTTTGATGAACTTCGTACAAAAACACGATTTTACGATCTTCGGTTGGTACAGAATTCTTTTAGGAACGCTCGTCTTGTTGCTGGTAATTCTGCCGCCTGTATTTCAATCGATATAACTTTTTTATAAGAATAAACTCAAACAACCCGACGATTTCGAAATCGTCGGGTTGTTTATGCCTCTTTACTTTTCTATCGTGATTACTTTGTTTTGCAAACGCGCTTCTTCCGCCGCAAAACACATCAAATGACTGTCTATGGACACGTCCAAATACGTCACGCCTTCCGCTTCTTCGCCGTTTAACGTACGATACAATCCGTCCATCAAGAAATAATCGCCGCCCATGTGTCCGCCTACGTCCGCCCCAGAAATATCCACACCGATCGTTTCCGTTTCGCCGCCGAAATAACGCACCTCGAAACTATTCTTCTCCACAACGCCGACAAGCTCCGCTTTTGTACCGTGAATTTTCAAATCGCGATAAATTTCCTTACTGAACGCCGTCATGCTGTGACATGCCGTTTTACCGTTTTCGAATTGCATCACAGTCACTTGATGATCTACCACGTCGTTATCGCTGTAAAAAACGCAACGATCGTATTGCGTCCCCTTCAAGTCCGCCAAAATATTCTCGTCCGTCATTTCCGTCACGGAAAAATATCTGGAAAATCCGCGACAGAAATCCGACGTATACAACGTTTGTGCCTTATAAATACAATCGGTATGCGGACATTCGGAACAATACTTCGTCGCACCCTTCGGGGCATGCGCTTCGTTAAAGTAATGCAAGCCGCCGTAAGAAGCGACTGAAACGCAACTTTCCCCCATCAAATACCGTATAATATCCATATCGTGACAGCATTTTGCCAAAATCATCGGGCTGGATTGCACGCTGTTATGCCAAGGTCCGCGCACGAAACTATGCGCCTGATGGTAATACCCGACGTTTTCGCTTGCTTGAATCGTGACTATGTCACCCAATTTTCCGCTGTCTACGAATCGCTTTACCGAAGAATAAAACGGCGTGTAACGCAATACGTGACAAACGACGACTTTCCGACCGTAAAGCTTACTCGCTTCGTAAATCGCCAAGCAATCCTCCCGATTGTTCGCAATCGGTTTTTCCAAAAGCAAATCGTACCCTGCCCGCATCATCGCAACGGCGTGTTCTCTATGGTCTACGTCTTGCGTCGCCACAGCCACTACGTCCGCTTCTATTTTTTCTTTCAAAAAATCATGGTAATCGGTAAATATCCTCACGTGCGGATACTCCGTTTTTGCCATTTCCACTCTTTTCGGATCGTTTTCGATTATCGCAGTCAAATAAAATTTTTCAGGATACTTTTTTGCGAACAGTGCGTAAATAATACCCCTCTGTCCCAATCCGAACACCACCAATTTTTTCGTTTGCATTTTATCGCCTCTTTAATTCAGTTGATTTACCGTGATCATTTCTCCCCAAGTGTTGTGGCAAGGCGTATCCTTACAATAGTCCTTACCCTTTCCCCAGAAATCGAGCAATTCTTCCTCCAACTCCGGTAAGTTGTCCTCGTCGCCGCTCAAATACGCCTGTAAACGTCGCCGACAGGAAACCAAACGTTGTGCCAACCCGCCCAAACGCATATCCTGCACTTCGAAACCGTGCGGCTTATTTTCTTTATACCAAAGTTTACGAAAGGATTCGTAAAAGTAATGCAGAGACTTTTCCGTTTTCTTAAATACGCCGACGAGCCGTTCCAACTCCGCACGGTCGTTTGACCGATACGCACTGCGAACCGCTACGCCCAACCCGTATTTTTCGGAAAGCACGCGACAAAGCTTCGCATAAAAATCATATACGTATGCAAATTGTTCACTCTGTCCCGCATACAGCGCGAATTTGCGAGCGAGCTTGCGGTATTCCTTATCGACGCCCTCTTTCGCCTGCGTATCGAACCACCCGAAAAACGGATCGTTATACAGCATATATTTGCTCGGATTACGGAATCCTTCTTTGTTTCCGCCGACCAAATTCGGCAAATCGGTATCCGCCAAACGTCGGAAGGATTCCCCCGTCAGATTTCGGAATTCGGATTCTATGACTTTTTTGTCCTTTTCCCCGTCGTAATATCGTTTCAAATAATACAGAGAAGGCAGCAATGCGAAATACGAACATTCCTTGCCGTTATCGCCCCAAAGCGTAAAGAAAATATTTTCCACACCCTCTTCCTTACATGCGTCCAAAGCAGGCTTCATCGTCTGCAACGTATAACGGTTGGACGGAGCAAACCCCATCCAGCTCCACGCGCCGCCGGCAAACCAAACTTCTTTTTCAAACTTCCCGTGCGACCGCAACATCGTACGATATTCCGATTTTTTCGTATGATAATAGTCCCAATAAACGAGTGAAACGTTCGGCACGCCGTCAATCAAATCCTGCGACAATTTAGGTTTTTTGAGATAATACTCCCCGTTGTTGGAAATTCGATAAAACATATCCGACCACATCATCGGCTTAAAACCGTATTTTTCGGCTATTTCCACCACTTTCCGCAAATGCTTGTTAAGCAATTCGTAGCGGTTGCAAAAACCATGCTTATCCAAATATTTCCCCAAGCCTACCATGTGCGCCTCGTCCATACCGATATGCACCTTTCTCGTCGTATAGCACTCCGCAAGCGTTGCAAACATATTGTCGATCAGTCGATATGTTCGAGGGTCGTCTATCAACAAAATATTGGACGTATCGTTGATTCCCGCATATTCGAACCACTTAAAAATCGTGCCCAAATGCGCCAAAGTTTGAATACAAGGGATCAATTCCACCCCTTTCTCGCGACAATACGCGTCGATTTCTTTCAATTCGTCTTTCGTATAGCTGCCGCGCAGATATCCGAAATAAGGTTCTCCGTCCACCTCATACGTGTCTTCCGTATACAGTTGCAACATGTTATATCCGAACGCGGAAAGATAATCCACGTATTTTTTCAACGCGTCCGTCTTCATCACGCCGTTTCTGGACATATCCAACATTACGCCGAAATATTTCTTCATATACCCCTAATTCTCCTTCATACCTTATCTACAAAAAGTATACCAAAGCCAATCGCTTTTGTCAAGTGTCTTCCGTTTCCAACTCTAAGCGAAGCTTCCCGTTTTCGAGCTTTACCGTCTGCGGGCAACTCGTTTCTCCGTAGATCATCGCATACCTGCCCCCGTCGAATTCCGTTTCGATCACCGCCGTAGACTGCTCGCTCGGGTTGCCGTAGTGCAAAATCATAAACGCTTCTCCCCGTTCCGAAGAGAAACACCCGACCACGGCGTCTTCCGTTGCCGTCACCGAACGAATCGACGTATCCGCAAAAGTCGCCTCGCCGAGCAATCGCAACACCATATCACCGCGCGTACCCGTCTTTGCCACGGGTACGGTTTTCTCCCAATTATATGCCAAATACGCGTCCGAAAACGTGCCTATGCGCGCCAACTCGCTCCGCACGTACCCATACAAAGGCGAAGGCGTACCGTCCGCTTTCAACATACAATACTCATACATCGGTTCGTACGTCCCGTCGCTATAATATGTCCTCGGTAATTCGTAACAATAAAACCCGAACCAATCCGCACCGAACGTCATAGCAACGTTTAGTTGCATACGCACTTCTTCCAAACCGAGCGTATCCTGAAACTCGTTTGTAATCGCCGTTTGGATATAATAGCTCTTTTTCGCGTGCATTGTTTTCGCAACGGTTGCGATATCGTTGTAACAAGCCAACCACCCGACGTGCATTCCGTCGCTTCGGAACGGGTAAAAATCCACGGACATCAAACGCGCATCGTCAAAATCCGCAATAATCTCGTCGGCGTACGTCTGCACGTAATGACGATACCCTTGCGTCCCGATTGCCGACGTCGAAGCGTAATTCGGATACAGATTCACCATATACGATACGTCGTAAACGCTTTTATAATTTCCCGTCAGCGCGTCGTCCCCCGTCGTCTTCATAGCCGTCAAACTCGGCTCGTCCGCGACGTGAACGCCGACGATAATATCCTTATATTCCTCATACAAGTCGTAATCGGAAAACGGCGTATTGCCGAACGCTTTGCCGGTTACGCTTCCGTAATACCACTCTCCGTAGGACAAAATCGCATTTAACCCGACCGTCCGACAAAGCTCTAACGAGCGCATCGTCGCATTCGAGCCCAGATAGTGCAACGTATCGCTCGACCAAGGTAAAACGGAATGATTCCCGAAAAGCATCGTATTCAAACCGGAATCTTTATACAGCGAAAAACTTTCTTCCGTGAGCGTATTCGGCGACCAAAATCCGAACGTTACGAAATCCTGTTCCGCATACACGGGCGTCGCAGGCGGCGTTTCTTGCTGCTTATCGACGCAACCGCATGCCGAGCAGAGCGTAAACACGGCAATCGCTGTCGCAACGGCTCGGCGTGCGCTTTTACGCATCTCGTCCTTGCGCATAAATTAGCCCTTATAATAGGGAATCACGAACGCACCTTCCCCGTAATCCAAAGAAAGCGTCACCGCACCGTCCTCCAAAGCGACGTCTTCCGCTACGCCTTGCTTATAAACGCGCAAATAATTAGCTCCGTTAAAGACAAGTTCCAAATCGATATCCGCACTCGTTTCCCGATCGCTGTAATTCGCTATCATAAAACCTTCGTTCGACAACTCGTCTTCCATGATACCGATAATATAGTCGTTTTCGCATTCCACAGAGGCAAGCATCGTCGTTTCATCGGTAGAAAGCACCCAATCGCGCAAGTTGCGATCTCTCGAAACGACATTCATTGCCGCGCCTTGTCTATCCGAACCGAGCATTATGCCCTTCCACTCGAAGCAATTATAAACATACCCGAACGATTTAACGGTTTGATTTACTTCCTTGACGGCGTCATATGTTGCCGTTTTCGTTCCGTCGCGCATAACCGCAGCCGCTCCGTCGGGGATTTGCAATTCACGCGGCGTAGAATAGGTATACCACGAATACGCGTTCATACCGAATGCGAGCGCGGTATACACCTGCGTATACAGCTCCTCCTTGGAAGGCGTACGCAGTTTATCCCCCGTCGCCGTAGCCATCAAACACATATGTGCATACGCGTCGTTGTTTTGAGCATATACCTTCAACATCATCAAATCGTATAAAAAGTTGGTCATCAACGTGCCGTCTTCCATAACGGGATAGCTGTCAACCATCAACCACTTTTCGCCTTCCAAACGACTGAGCACCGTTTCGCAATACGTTTCCAAATAATGCCCGTAACCGCCGCTGCTGAATAAGCTTGCGTAAGACGGCAACAAATTCACGAAATATTTCGCGTCGGTATTTTTATACACGTTGTTGAAAGTATCCGCATACAATCCGAGCTTACTCATAACGCTTTCGTAAGGTTCGTCCCAAGGCATAAACCCGTAGAAACCTTCGCATTCGGAAAAGTCCGGATACTTATCCGTAAAGACGCAATTTTCGTTACTTTCCGTCGTATTCGATCCGAATACCACCGTCTGCAAGCCGTTTTTATTCGCCAACGCGATTTGCTCTTTCGTGCGTTCGATATTCTCCTCCGAATTGATATACAAGCTATGATAGCCCGTTAAATTCAAGACGTCGAATCCCGCGTCTTTGATATCTTTCATAAGTTGATTGTTCTTTTCCGTATCGTAACCCGTCGTTTGCGAATATTCCAAATACGGGAAATCCCAAGCCGTAATCTTGTAATCGCGTTCTTCCTTGTACTTTTCGTAATCCACAAGCACCGTATCTTTCATACTCGAAGAAGAATCCTGCGAAGTTCCGCTATTCGGAGTAAGCAAACCGCACGCGGAAAATCCGCAAGCCGATAACCCGAATACTGCGCCCAAAGAAAGCGCGATAATTTTTTTATTTTTCATCCTTTCAAACCTCCTGCCGAAAAGCTGCTCATAATTGTTTTACTAAAATACGCATAAAGAATCAAAGTCACCGCCGACATCATAAACAACGCGGCAAACGTAACCGGTTGCGCATTGCTGAAATGCGTCGAAAGCCCGTTTATGCCGTACGCCAAAGTAGGCTTATTCGGCATATAGATAAAGCTGGTTGCGTAATCGTTCCATACCGTAATAACCGTCATAACCGTCTGCGCCAATAAAATAGGCGCGGCTTGCGGCAACATAATATGAAGATACGCATACATGTTTCCTGCACCGTCCAATTTCGCCGATTCCACGTATTCCCAAGGAATCGAACCGAAATAATTCCCGTACAGCAACACGCCGAACCCGAGCCCCGCAAACGAGCCGAGAATAACCGGCCACCACGTATTGATCATATTCAATTTATCGTAAAATCGCAACGTAGACGCCATCGTCACGATGCCCGGTATGCACATCGTCATAACCACCGTGGTCATAATCACTTTTTTCAGCTTAAAATCGTATTTCGCCACGACGTAACCCACCGCAGGCGGAAACACCAAACCGCCGATCACCGCTATGAACATATAGACGAAGGAATTTTTCAACATCGTCATAAAACCGAGGTCGATGGAAGTACGATGCCCGTCCACCATAACCGTTTTACGGACTTCGTATTTGAATACTTCCTTATAATTCGCGAAAAAATCTTCCACGCCCTTGAAATCGAACATATTCAGCGGATTCGCATTATATTCCGGAATATTCCTAAGGCTGTTCGAAAACATCCAGACGAAAATAAAGATGAAACTGAATGCAAATATCGACATGAAGAAAATCAAAATTCCGGCAAAAACGCAATCCTTCCAACTTTTCTTATACGTATTTAGACTGTCTTTCCTCATCAGTATTCAACCTCCTGGAATACGCTTCCCAACAACTTTTTGCCCAACAAAGTCATACAAGTACCGACAATCGCTATCAATACGCCGAATGCGGAAATAAACCCCAACTGGGTTCTGCTTTGCGACATTACCGTAACGATCAAGCCGATCGTGCTCGTCCCGTATTTCCCGTTCGTCAACAACAACGACGGCAAATACCACGAGAAAATCCCGGAAATCCCCGTAATGGAGATCGTCGTAATCGTACTCCACACCAGCGGTACGGCAATCATATAAAACTGCTTGAAATCGCTTGCGCCGTCCAACTGCGCGCTTTCAAATACCTCCGCAGGCAATCTCTCCATTGCGGAACAAAAATAAATCAAGTTTGTAGAAATACCCGTCCAAACGCTGAATATCAACACCATCTTCCACGCCGTATCGTCGCTTCCCATCAAACCCGCCTCGGGGACGAGCTTCCCGAGCCCGACCTTTTCCAACAACTCCGGTACGAAGCCGTTGCCGATGCTGATCGCCATATTAAAGACAAGACAAAGCACGACGGCGGAAATGACGGTGGGTATAAAAAGAACCACCCTGAAAAATCCGTACCCGAAATACTTCTTATAGATCGCATACGCAAAAAACAGGGAAATGGGCATATTGATCAACAACGACAAGGGCAAAATGGACAACGAATTCCACAACGCCTTTGTGTTTATCAACTCCGACTGCGGTCTTTTCCCCAAAAACGTCAAAAAGACGTTTTCATAATTTTTAAGTCCGAAAAAATTCGTAGCGGGATAATCTTGAAAAGACTGAACGACCATCGAAAGATTCATCCCTATCGTAAAAATACAAAAATGAATCACCGGCCACAGCAAGATCCCGTAAACGAACACGCCGTTCCAAAATTTTTCTTTATTCTTAATCTTTAATCCTTTCATTACGTCACTCCGATGTAGATAGTAAAGAACGGGGAGCGTCCCGTAAACGAATCGCCTATGCCTTTCCGCATACCGACTGCCCAACGAAACGCTCCTCTACGTCAAAATCAGCTAATCAGTCCGCATTCCTTACGGCTGTCGTTCCAGTACAGCCCGAACCCGGTAAAGTTATCATTCATAAACGTGTCAATATTCGTCAAATTGATCGTACCGTCCACGATTCTGTTGAATACCAACACCTGGTTACCGTCTTTATCCACAAATTTACCGTTGGTGATACTGTAAAGGAACATCGGGTTGCTCGAACCGCGCATAACGATCTTGTTGTCGAATACCAAATCGGTTGCGTCCTGCGCAAACGCGCTAAGCTCGCTCTTATCCTCTTCGGTAAACTCATACTTGATCGAAAGCGGCGTACCGAGTGCCTTATGGATCTCCGCACCGCGTTCGCTTGTAAATACGAATTTCAAGAATTCCAATGCAAGTTCTGCGTTTTCCGCATTCTTGGGAATGAAGAACTGTTCGGTAGGCGCGTTGATCAACGTCGTACGCACGGTTTCCGTCGTATCGTACAAAGGCATGTTCGCAAAGCCGTATTCGAACGTATCCGAAGAAATACTTTCCTTCATCTCCGTTTCGAACCAAGCCCCGGTAGGACAGAAAACGCTCTTCCCGTTCAAAAATTGCTGTTGCTGTTGAATATTCGTCAACTCGTTACAACCCTTGATAGAGTTTGTAGAGTACCCGTCCTTGGAATCGATCAGTTTCACCATCGCTTCCAAAGCGTTCTTGATGGATTTGCTCTTGAAATATTCCTCGTTGGGGGTTTCGCCCTGTTGATTTACGTAATTGGTATAATCCTCGCCGCCGTTGCCTTGCGCCCAGAGCATTTTATACATATCGAACAAGTCTTCGACTCTGCCGCCCCAGCTCATAGGTTTCACTTCCGTACCGTTGATTTTACCCATTTCGTTGATCTTATCGCAAAGATCCAACAAACCTTGGAAAGTTTCGGGGAATTCACCCTGCGTATATTCGCCGGAGGAAGGAATCGCGTTCAGATATTCTTGATTGTATACGATACCCATTGCAGGCATAATGATATTCAAGGTATATCTCTTTTCGTTGTACATACCCAAGCCTTTTACTTCTTCGCGAAGAATATCGTCAAAGCCCGTGATTTCCAACAATTTGCCTTCCTTCGCCCACTTCTGCCATTGGTCGGTTACGCCTGCGAAATACAGGTCGTCCAAGACATAGCTGTCGGACAAGAAGATATTGCGAGCTTCCGCTTCCAAATTATCGTTCCAGTTTACGGTAACCTTGCAGCCTGTTTCGTCCTCGAACATTTCCACGTAATCGTCCAACCACTTGCCGTAGCCCGACAAACGCATACTGATAAACAATTCCTCGCCTGCATAGATTTTATCGCCGCCTGCGCTGCCGCTGTTCGAAGAATTTCCTCCCGTGCCGCCGCAAGCCGTCAAGGCGCAACTTGCCGCCATCAAGGAAGCGACAACCGCCAAAATTTTCTTTTTCATATTTATTCTCCTTTCCCTGTTTTAGATCTGCGCCGCTTTCACGGCGCAGACCGTTTTTTCGTTTAATCTTCTTTTTTCTTTGCGAACAACGCAATCACACCGAACGCAAGCGCCGCTACGCAAAGACTCGAACAGCCTTCAATCGAACCGAAACAGTTCAACAAGCCGTTACCGGAAGCCGTGGAATCGGCAGGAGTTTCCGCAACGCCCGTGCCCACGGTGATTTCCAACGCTTCGCTTTCGAACGTACCGAATTCGTTGGTGATAACCGCAACGACCTTCACTACCCCGTCTTTCTTACCGAGCACGGAGAACGAACCGTCCTTCTCTACGATTTCCGCGTATTCCGCGCCTTCCACGATTTTATAGGTGATTTTTTCGCCTACAATCGGCTTTGCGGACTCGCATACCAACTTCACTTTCTTGTCGACGGCAACGACTTTCTTTGCCGCTTTAATCGTAATTTCGTTTTCCGCCGTCGTCACCTTGGAATCGTAAGGAAGAATCGTCACGCTGCCGTTGCCGCTCATAATACCGTCGAAATAAGTCGGCAACGAACTAAGCTGCAATGCGAAGTCGCCGCAAACGACTTCTTCGCCGTCCACAAACACGCTCAAACGAATCGCCTGCAAAACGCCTGCGTTGAAGAGCTGCGTCGCGCGAATCGAAACGTGCGTCTTCGTATTCAAAGGAATGGTGTTTGCAACCTTTTCGCTGACCTGCACGGTTTCGTTACGATAGGATTCCACGCGAATTTCCGTCGGTGTGAATACTACGTGATACCCTGCGGAGCAATTCCCCGTCGATCTGTCCGTAAAGAACGCCAACCGCAAATTATAATCGCCCGTAAACTGCAAATACATTTCGTTTTTGGTGTTTACGATAAATTTACGCACGTTGATAATGTCTTTCGTATCCGTATCGGACGTCGTCGTATAGGTGATGCCCTCTTTGCCGATGGGAAGATAATCGGAAATATCGTGATCTACTACCTTCGTAGCTTCCTCGTATTCGGGCTTATATTCCGCAAACAAGTTCGTCGTTTCGTCAACGGGCAACAACTGCACGTCCGCACAACGTTCGTAGGGCAACGAAGCGATTCTCACGTAGCCGCCTTCCGTCGCGTTCGTACCGATGTTTTCGGCACTCCAAGTATTGGCAACGTACATCTCTTCGCCGTCCGCATTGGTAATCAAAATATACATCGTCAAATCTTTTCCGCTGTTTTCGCTGAACAAACCGTATTCGATCGTATACTTTTCGCCGATCGGTAAGAAATTCTTATCGAACGCGGAATGCGTCGTCAAATCCAATACCGTAATGCCGTCCGTCGAAGTTTGAGGTCCTTGGGGATAGAATCTGACTTTGTAGTCCTCGTTCCCTACGTCCCAAACCAAATATACCAAGTAACCGTTACCTTCCGCCCAATACGTACCCATATTCGGTGCGCAGAGCTCCAACCCGAGTTCGATTGCCGTATTTTGCTTCATTTCCGTCTTCATCCAAGGGTCGGTCGCCGTCTTTGCCTGATCGGCAGGCGTACACTCGTTGATAGACGTAAACTTAATCGCCGTGTTTTCGGCGATTTTTTCGCCGTCGCGCATCTTCAATTCGATGATGGGCGTTCTGTCGTCCGCCGCCGTACGCTTTAACCAAATATTGCCTGCATCCGTCTTATACGCGCCGAAACCGATTGCAGTATACGCCGTCTTCGCAATCGCGTCTTCCAAATCGATTACGGTGACTTCGTTAAGCAAATCCGACTTCTTCGTGGACAAACCCGTCTTTACCTGTGCTTCTTCTTCGGGCAAATTATCGTAATTCGCGTCCCGAAGCAGCCAATCGGTTGCGGAAAAACTGCCGATGCAGATTGCCTCGCCCTCGTTGGAAAGCTTTGCACGCACGTTGGAGCAAACCAAATCTCCGTCGAGTTTGATATACAACCACACGCCGCTGTCGTCCGCAAGGTTGATCGCACCGATTTCTATATCGTATACTTCGCCGACTTTCACATAGGTCTTATCGGCGGTCATATTTTCCGCGATGCCGGTCCAGTTATCGCAGATGGTCGTTTTCAACGGATCTACGTAGAAACGATACCCGTACGCACCGGCGCTCTGCGAGCGAAGCGTAATCAATTTTTCCTCGCCTGCACCCAACGTACCGGTGAATTTTACGCTGAATTTGAACACGACGGAATTCGTCGTATTGTCTGCGCTGAGCGTATACGTCTTTTCGTTCTGGGCATATCCCTCGCCGCCGAATACGCACAACTCTCTCGTTCCGAAAATTTCTTTTACGGAAAATACGTCGTATTTAGCCAATTCCGAATCCGTATACGTAGGCAACGACGGCACGTCGGGCGTTACGACGCCCGTTCCCTCGGGGTCGGAAATCGTCCAAGCCGCCACGCCTCCGGCATAAATGCTGAGGTGACTGCTGGTATATTTCGAGAACGTATCCGTACCCAACGCAGCGTTGTTATCCGTCTTCTTCACCGTCGTCGAAAGGCAAAGCGTATCGTTCGTTTTTACGTAAAGCCAAATCAAATCGCTGTCTTTCACGTCGATCGCACCGAATTCGACGGCGACGTTTTTATTGCTTTCGACGGAACACTCCAATCTTTCCGTTCCGAATAAGGAAATTTTATTCCCCGTTTCGCCGATTCTGAACAAAATACCCGACCAAGCCTCGCCGCGAAGTCTGAAATCCAACGCCCCTTGGCTGCAATCCTCGGAACGGAACACGAAACGGAATTTCACCGAACCCGTCGTATTTTCCGCACTTGCCGTGTATCCCTTACCGCTCAAATCCGTATTGCCTGCGGCAAAACTGTTCGTCGCCTGCAAACCGATGAAAGAAGGCGTTACCACGTCGTATTTTTCAAGCTGTTCGTCGGTGTAGCTAACCAACGACGGCGTAATTTTATATTCCTCCGTCTGCCAAGACGTTCCGTTAAACCATACGCTGTATTCCTCGTCGAACACGTACGTAATCGTACCGACCGTGAAGCTTGCGTTCTTGGGAACGGTTAACTTCGTGCCTTCGGTTGCGGAAATACCGGAAATTCCGAGCAAGCCTGCTTTTCCCGCCGCATAAATGCTACCCACGCTTGTCTCCGCACCGTCTTTTTGGATTTTTAAGCCGTTGCTTTGGAAATTGACATCCTGCGGCAAATTATCGCTCAGTACGTCGATATATAACAAATCCGCCGTGGAATTTTCTTTTGCCCACGTCCCCAAAACAAGCCCGTTGATCTTGGTCGTTTCGGTTTTGTTTTCCGTATCTACCACCGAAGTCAACGTTTTTTCGACTGTACCGCCCGCGTAGAAATTCACGCTCGCATTCGTACAATTCTCCTTTTCCGCCACCGTTTCGTCAACCGAAACGTTTCCGTCCACGTTCACGAACAACCGCACGGTAGAATCGGCATTTCTGACAACGCCCAATTCGAAACGTTGCGTTTTGTTCGCTTGAATGACGGAGCTTTTCCAACCCTTGGCTTCGCCGACATCGACGACGTACAAGGTACCGTTTTCGTACAGTTTGAATAAGTATCCGTCCCACCCCGTACCGCCGATTCGGATATCCAAAGCTTGCGCACCGTCCGCTACCGTCGACAACACGGTGTAATCGAACGACAACGACACCGAATTGGTCGTATTTTCCGTACTCGGGGTGAACGTCGTACGTATTTCGTCCTCCGTTGCCGTAAATGCCCATGCATTGTTTGTCAATGCAAAATTTTTCCCCGACAAATCGCTCAACGTAATTTTATCGTAGACAACGTCGTCGCCGTCCGCGGCGGCAGGGGTCAATTCGACGATACCCGCACCGACTACGGCGCAACACATAAGGCTCAAAACACTTACGAGCCAGCCTCTTAACGTTTTTCTCATAAATTCCTCCCAAAGAATTTTTTTGTCAAAATATTCACTTGACAACTTATATTATAAATAATATGTTTTGGTATTTCTATAACTATTTTTACGTTTTTTTTGTATTATTTCAACATTTTCTTGACTTTCTGTACTTTTTTTGTTATACTGCACAGTATGGAAAAGAATTTGGAAATTAAGTTTCGAGATCATTCGGAATATTTGCCGTTATACGACCTGCCGCAATCTTTCAAAGTGTTGCAAATCTGTAAATTTTATCATTACCGATACAACGACAAATTTACGGGAAGATCCGAAACGCACAACGCGTACGAATTTTTCTACGTCGTATCGGGAAGCATGCACATTGAAATCGAAGACCGCTCGTTTATTCTGCACTCCAACGAATTTATCCTCGTTCCGCCGAACAAAGCGCACCGAATGTCCTCGAACAAAGAAATCTGCGCGTCCATGCAATTCGTATTCACGGCTACGCCCTTAAACGACGCGCTGCTTGCGGAAAAGGTCGGCGTTCTTTCGGAAAAACAGCAAAACGTTCTGCAATACATAGGACACGAATACATAAACAATTTGCCGAACGACGGGTATTTTCTTTCGATCAATCCTTGCTTATCGTCGTCGGGACAACAACAATACGCCTTCGGGCAGGCGCTGAAAAATCAAATCGAATTTCTTTTGATCCTTATCACGCGCGATTTTCTGCAAAACGAAGCGCAGCGCGAAAACTCGAATACGCATTATAAAAAGAAGCAAGACGAATTTATCAACGAAGCGATTCGCTATATAGACGACAATATTTGCGAAATCCTTTCCACAAGGACTTTAGCTTTGCACTTCCGATACTCCGTCACGCATTTCGGGCGGTTGTTCAAACAAGCCACCGGTTACACTTGTACGGAGTATATTTTGAACGCGAAGATTAAAAAAGCGATGTTTTTGTTTTCTCAGGAAAATTACAGCGTGCAACAGGTATCCGATAAACTCAATTTCGGTTCCGTACAATATTTCTCGAAAACGTTCAAACGGATTTTAGGGCTGACGCCGTTGCAATTCAAAACGAATTGCAGCAAAACCAACCTTATGAGCACCGCATTTTTGATGAACGAATTTTGATTCCGTAAAAAACGACAAAAGCCTTTTCCCTCAGGCTATCTAAGGAAAAATCGTATACAAAAAAGTGTAGCCGCAGTTACTGCGCCTACACTTTTTTTACGTAAAATTTATTCCCAATACAGCTGAATACCGTTCTCCCGCAAATGGTCTTGAAACTTCTTCAATTCGAAGTCGTTTTCTCTGATTTCACGAGGAGAAATTCGATTATCCAACGAATACGCCGCAAGCAATCCCGCTACCTCCCCGACGTTCCATTCCACGGGGTGTAAACGATAACAGCCACCCGTCAAATGCGTCGTGCCTATATTTTTACAAGAAGGCAAAAGATTGGTCATTCTTACGGGAATCATTGCACCGAGCGGAATGGTGAAGCGTTCGCTCGGCTTATAGAAAAACGAATGCGTTTTCGTCGTAATATGCAAGTCGATGGAATAACTCCCCACACCGACGCTATCATAAAAAGTCGGATTTCCGCCAAGCCCGACATGGTTTTCCGTCACCGTGAACATAGCCTTGATACGACGGCTTTCGCGCACATAGTAGGTTTGCGTCATTCCGTCACTTGTCCCTACCGCGTCGCCGCAAGGCGCAAAAAAGGGATACCCCTTCTTATCGCCGTTGGGCGCTTCCGTTTGCAACCAATAAAAGAAGGATTTCGTAAATTCTTTCGCTTCCTCCCGATTCGCTTCGGGATGTTCGCAATCGAAAGTATTTCCCATGAAATAATCGTTTTGCGGCCAATTCAACATAGTGACGTCGTACGGCACCGCACCGTCCTTGAAATGCCCGGAATTGACGATTCTCCGATAGGTATATAATCCGAAAAGCTTATTCCCGTTCTTATCCGTTTCTCCGTTAAACATACCGAACAATTTCGCTTTCCCCGTAGAAGAGTCGGGACCGTACATACTAAACACAGGATATCGGTCGTACGGCATCATCAGTTTTTTAAACCGCTCGTATTCGGCAGGCTTCTCGATGACGTAATCTCCTTTCAGTCGATTTTCAAACGCCATAGACCAAGTAACGGGTTGCCTGTCCTCGGGAATATATCGGTCGATTGCGGAGCTTTCTCCCGTCATTTCACGGCTCTCTGCGCCGGTTACGTATTCACAACCGCTCTTGGCAATCAAATCCCCTTCGTCCGTTGCGTCGAGATAATATTTTGCCGACACTTCCAAACGCTCCGCCCCCTTTTTCAAAAGGAGCTTTTGAATCTCCGTGCCGCTTACAGGTACGCTATCGAGCGAATAACCGTAATAAACCGTCAACAGACCGTTTTTTTCAAACGGTTCAATCATCTCGGTAAGATATTGCAATGCCAAACGGGGTGAATGGGAAAGCCTGCTCACGGACGAACCGCCGGGGCAGAAAAATTCTTTCGTTTTCAATTCGTCTATAATAAACGGATGATTTCGATAATAATCACGTACCCGATTTCGATAAGCGCGATAGGTTGCCGTGCACCCCGTTTCTTCGATCCATTTATGTTCATCGGGGGGAACGGCTTGTGCCGTAAGCTGACCGCCGATCCATTCCGTTTCCGAAAACAGTGCCGTCTTTTTTCCCGATTTCGCCGCCGAGTACGCCGCAAGCACGCCGCCCAGGCTACCGCCGAAAATTGCTATATCCACAGTCATATTTTGCATTTATAAACCTCGTCCGAAATAGCCTGCGCCGAGCAATCCGGCAGCATTACCCGCCTTTGCCCTACGCACATCATAACCCAAACCGCTTACAAATTCTGCAAACGTATCGCCCATACCGTCCACAACGCCGCCGCCTAAAAGACAAACGTCGAAAGGACTGGTCTTTTCGATTTCTCGAAGAGTAGCGGTCAAATAGCCTTTCAACCGCTCGAACAATGCTTGCGCACGAGCGTCCCCAGCCGCTTTCAAAGCAAAAACAGCATCTTTTTCGATGCCGACTTCCGCCGCAAAGCGGTTGATTGCTCTGCCCGACAAATATTGTTCCGCACAGCCGTATTTTCCGCAATTACAAGGCAAGCCGCCCTTCTCGATGACGTAATGCCCGAAATGCGCGTAATCGTTTCGTTCGTTCGCTTCGAGTTTCCCGTTGACGGCATACGCGCCGCCTACCCCCGAACCGAACGTCAACATTACCATTCTTTTTTCTCGATATTCTTCGTCCAAAGCGAGTTCGCCCAAAAGCGCAGCCAAGCCGTCGTTGAGCGCAACGGAAGGCAGATTATAAGTTTCCTTCACCCATCCGCAAATATCGAAGCCGATATAACCGGGAAGATTGTCCGTCGCATAAAGCACTTTGCCCGTATTCTCGTCGATTTTTCCTGCCGAAGAAATACAAATTGCTCGAACGTCCTTTTCCTGTATAAAAGGCGCAATAGAAGCTTTCAGGGAATCTATGATTCCCTGTAAGCCGTTCGACGTATTCGTCGGCGTGGATGCGGTTCGCAACAAAACGCCGTCTTGCAACAAGCCGCTTTTGACGTTTGTTGCGCCAAGATCTACGCAAATTTTCATAATTTCTTAACCCTTTACACTACCTACCGTCAATCCGCCGACAAAGAACTTCAATACGAACGGATATACGCAAACGATGGGAAGCATACTCAACACAATCATCGCCGCGTCGATATAGTCTTTCTGCATATACAACTTTTGATCGCCCAATACGTCCGCAGAAGTATTGATACGATTCAAAATATACATTGCAAGCGGATAATACTCTTCCGCATTAATCAAATAAATCAACGAAGTGAAATAGTTATTCCAATAGGTAACCGCCGTAAAAAGCGCGACGGAAGCAATGGAAGGTACACAAATGGGTAACAAAATCTGCACCAAAACGACGACGTTGCCTGCCCCGTCGATACGTGCGGACTCTTCGATTTCCGCAGGGATTCCCTCCAAATTGCTCTTTAACAAAATAAGATTGTACACCTGCACGAGCGTCGGCAGAACCAACGCAAACGGCGTATTGATCAAATTCAACGTCTTCATGACGAAGAAACTGGGTACCATACCGCCGGAAAAAAGCATGACGATCATGAAAAACATCATGATCCCTTTACGGAAGGGCAGGTCTTTCTTGCTCAAAGGATATGCCGCCATGAACATAAAACTCACGGAAAGGAGCGTACCGAAACCCGTCACAAGCACGGACATACCGAACGCGCGATAAAAGGACATCGTTCCGAGTACTTGCTTGATATTATACCACGTAAAGCCTACGGGCAAAAAGGTAACCGTTTTTCCGTACGTCGAGAACATTTTCGCAACGATATTGAGCAGCGGGAATAAACAAACCAACGCGACCAACAACAAAATCGTATGAATGACGACGTTCCAAACCGGAGATTCGTTTTCGATACTTTTCTTGAAAGGATTTCTCATAGCCATTACCAAATCCCCTCCCCGGAAATTTTCTTGGAAACATAGTTCGACGTCGTAATCATAATCAAGGAAATTACCCCGTTGAACAAGCCGACCGCAGTGGAAAGCCCGTACTGACTGCCGCCTTCCGCACCGAGCGAAATACGATAGATATACGTACCGATAATTTCACCCGTTTCACGCGTATTCGGAGAAATCATCGTATAGATTTGATCGAACCCTGCCTCCATCAAATACCCGAGACGAATGATGAGCATCGTAATGATGGTAGGGGCGATCATGGGGATTGTAATCGAAATCATCTGTCTGCACTTCGTCGCACCGTCCATTCTTGCCGCCTCGAACAAACTGTTGTCGATCGCCAAAATAGCCGCAACGTAAACAATGGAGCTATACCCGATTTCTTTCCAACCGCTTAAAGCAACAACCAACCAAGGAAAGATTTTCGCTTCCCCGAACCAGTACACGTCGATATGCAGCAATGAATTGATAGGTCCGTCTACGGCAAGCAAACTCTTGAAGATACCGGTAATGACCACCCACGAAAGGAAGTGCGGCA
>CAZEVL010000005.1:0-36265 GCA_964515795.1 uncultured Clostridia bacterium
ATGGCGGTCGATCAGGCGTTGATGAAACAGGTTCAGGAAGAAAGAAAGAACAAAGAACGTGAAAATATGATCAAGCAACAGAGCCGTATTACGCTCGACGACGTCTTTGCGCAAGTGGAAGAGGGTAAGATGAAGAACCTTAACCTTATCGTAAAAGGCGACGTACAGGGTAGCGTAGAAGCGGTGAAGCAGTCCTTGGAAAAACTCACGAACGAAGAAGTCCGCGTGAAAGTCATTCACTCGGCGGCAGGCGCAATCAACGAAGGCGACGTAATGCTCGCCGACAGTGCGAACGCAATCATTATAGGTTTCAACGTTCGTCCGGACACCAAGGCGAAGAAACTTGCGGAAACCTCCAAGGTGGACGTAAGAAGCTATCGTATCATTTACGAGTTAATCGACGATATGGAAGCGGCTCTTAAAGGTATGCTTGCTCCGAAACTCAAAGAAACGCTTACGGGTAAATGCGAAGTCCGTCAGACGTTCAACATTACGGGCGTCGGTACGATCGCAGGTTGCTACGTTACGGACGGCAAGATTGTCCGTGGCGGCAAACTCCGTATTTATCGCGAGGATATTATGATTTGCGAAGGCGGCGTAAAGCAGTTGAAGCGTTTCAAGGACGACGTGAAGGAAGTCAACTACGGTTACGAATGCGGTTGTGCTATCGACGGCTTTAACGAGATCCGCGTAGGCGACGTTATCGAGTGTTACGTAACGGAGGAGATTAAAGCGTAATGAAAGTTTCAAGAACTTCGCGATTGAACGGCGAATATCAGAAAGAAATCAGCGCGATACTTCGTCGTTTGAAAGATAGAACGGCTGACGTGAAAGGTCTTATTTCCGTTACGGAAGTGGACGTCGCGCCCGATTTGAAAACGGCGTACGTGTACGTGAGTATTTACGGTACGAACGAGGAAGAAAGCAAGCTTTCGTTTGCGGCTTTGCAGGCGAACGCAGGTTTTATCCGTCACGAACTGTCGCAGGTGATGCGTATGCGTACCGTTCCTGCGTTGACGTTCCGTTTGGACGGCAGTATGACGTACGGTGCGAAAATGGACGAATTGTTCAAAACGATCACTTATACAACTCCCGCGGAGGAGCCTTCCGACGCGGACGAAGACTGAGGCACGGAGCGTATGGATAACGCGCTTCAACAAATTGCGGAACGGATTAAACGCGCGAAAAACGTTTTGATTTGTACGCATATTCGTCCCGACGGCGATGCTTACGGAAGCGCGTTTGCGCTCGGTTGTGCGTTGGAATATTTGCATATTCCGTATCGAATATGCGTGGAGTCGAACGTTCCGTCGAATTTACGCTTTTTGGAGGGTGTAGATAAGATTCAAAGGACGCCGCAAGAGGGGTACGATTTGCTTGTAACGGTAGATTGCAGCGACGAACAGCGTTTGGGCGTGCTTTCAGATTACGTCGCCACGGCGAAACGCAAGCGTATCGACGTGGTGAACGTGGATCATCATATTTCCAATACCCGATACGGTACGTATAATTATGTGCGGACTTGTGCGGCGAACTGTATGAATATGGCAATGCTTTTGCAGGCGTTGGGTACGCCGTTGGATAAAAGAACGGCGGAATATCTGCTCGTAGGGGTATTGACGGATTCGGGAAACTTTTCGCACGACGACGTGACGGAAGAAACGATGTCGTTGACGGCGGAACTCCTAAAAGTCGGTGCGGATATACGGTATTATAACGAGCGATTGTTCAAATGTCAGCCGAAGCAACGCATAGCGTTGCATGCTGCGGTAATGAGTAAAATTCGTTATTATTTCGACGGATGCTTTGCGGCGGTCGTCATTTCCAAGGCACAGATGCAGGATTGCGAAGCCGACGAGGGAATGACGGAAGGCTTTGTGGACTTTCCGCTTAGCGTGGATACCGTCGAGGTGGCGGCGTCGCTTTTGGAAGTTAAAAAGGGGCAATATAAAATTTCTTTGCGTTCCAAAACCTATGCGGACGTCAATCGAATCGCAGGCGTTTACGGCGGCGGCGGACACGTACGTGCCGCAGGGTGTATGCTTTTCGGCGACGTGGAAGAAGTTTTGGACAAGCTCTCTTATACCGTGTCGCAATACTTAGAATAAAAAGTAAAACCGCGAGATTTCATAAGGAATCTCGCGGTTTGTTTTACAGGAGGGAGTTATTCGATGTCGATATAACTCGTTTCTATTTGTTTCGGTTGTGCCTTAGGCACGGTCAAGGTCAAGATGCCGTTGTCGCATTTTGCCTTGACGGAATCGCGGGAAACGTCGTCGCCGACGTAATAACTTCTCGCACACGATTCGCAAATTTCTTTTCTTCTGTATTTTCCGTTTTCTTCTTGCTCCTGTTTGTTGCAAACAACGGAAAGATACCCGTTTTCGAGAGAAATTTTAATTTGGTCTTTGGTGTACCCGGGGACTTCGATATCCAGTTCGTAAGCGTCCTCTTTTTCACGAATATTGGTTTTCAAACAGCTGTTTTCTTCGGAAAACGCAGGACGGAAAAAGTTGTCGAAGACGTTAAAAATATCGGTGGGTTCGTAATTGTTTCTTTTTGCTAAATAAGTTCTCATAATACATACTCCTTAAAAATAGATTTCGGACGGCAACCCTCGTTGCATTTCGTTCAATTATGTTATAACCTATTTTTGAGGAAAATAAAACGACGTTTCGGTGAAAAAAATATCGCGAAAACTTCACGAAAAATCCGTTTGAAACGTATCGTTAGTTGTGTATAAATAATAGATAACGTATATTTTTATATAAAGAAGCTGCCGTTTTATACGGCAGCTTCTTGCGTCAGCGATTTCCTTTGGCGCGGTTATGCGTTTTGCAAAGCATTTCGCAGTTCTTTTTATCCGTTGCGCCGCCGTTAGACCACGCCGTAACGTGGTCGGCGTCCATTTCCGTTAATTTCCAAATGCGAGTTCGATTGGCGTTCGCGCCCAAAGCACACAAAGGGCAGTTAGAGATTTTTTTATTTTCTGCTTGTTGCGTTTGTGTTTTATAAACGGTTTTTTTCGTGATTTCGTCAAAAATACGGATATTCAATAAGTTCTTGTTGGTGCAACCGCCTAAAATGTATTCGAATACGCCTTTGCGGTCTTTTACGTAATAATCGGATAATAATTCTTTGACAAGAGCCGAAATCTTATTTCTGTCGTAGGATTGTTGATGGTACGTTTCATATAATCTCCCCCAATCCAATCCTTGCATCTCGGGTTCGATGTCGATAAACACGCTTGCAATCCAATCGAGGACGCTGTTGAAATATGTTTTTAATTCGTTTATGGTATGGTCATAGCGGTGCATACTCATATATTTGTCGATATTGTCTTTATCTAAATATGCTTTACTTACCCATGCCAAAGCGGTTCGCAAAAAGTCTTGACGATTCGCATTGCCTCGGATAAACGCGCTCCATTTTTGTACGTTGGAATTTCCGCTGTTGCTGAATTCTTCTTTTGCGAGGGTTACGAACGGACCGGAATGGATTGCGTTCGCTAACTCTTGTTCGTTTAAGGGTATGCCTGCGATATTGATTGTCTTAAACCATTCTTTGATTTCCGTTTCCGTACCTTCGCATTCATAAATCGTGAGCTTCGTCTGCAAAATTTTATTGCGTAAATCTTCCGCGAGTCCCGTAAAATAATGCGGTATACCATTGCTGTCCCGAATTGCGAATTTTTCTTCGATGAAACGCCCGATACTCGTGATGCGTTGTTGCCCGTCCAATACTTCAAATTTATCTTCTGCCGTCTTGACAAAATAAATAAGACCGATAGGGTAACCTCTTAATACGGAATCGATAACGGCAACGTCCTTTTTTCCGTCTGCGTAGATATAATTCCGTTGATATTCCGGCTGAATGGTAAGTTTTCCCGAAAGTCCGAATAAGCCTTTGCCCTCGTATTCGTTGTATGTAAAGCCGTCGCATACTTCGGCAATCGTAATATCCGTTCTTAACGTTGTTTTCATATTATTTTCTCCTTATTAAAATACGGCGATAAACAATGCGTCCTCCAATGGTCGCGTCGGGAATTCCTCCCAGCCAATATCCGCCGTCCATGTTATATTCGTTATGTCTTGACCAACCGACAATTTCGAATTGTTCGGGGTTGTATTTTTCCAAAAACGTAATCGGTACACCCATCACGCCGTCGTAATCGTTCGGGATAGAATCCGTATAAGGCACTTCTATCGCGTCGTAGTTATCGTATCGCGGATAGCCGTTTTCCCTTATGTCCTTGTGTTTACTGAATTTTATATTGTCTTCCATCGTCATCAGAGTTAAGGGTCGGTGCCGTCTGCCGTGTTCTAAATTCGTAAACCACGTAGAGGATACGTTTTTCATATTTATGCCGTTTATTATTTTATCGACATTGGCAGTATTTTTACATTCAAACCAAAGACCGCCGCTCCATTCCGTTCGCCCCGACCACATTTTATTTTCTTTAATTAAGGGAAATATTTCTTTGTAGGTAACGCTGTTTTTGTTGCCGATGATTAAAAATTTCTTTTCTTTTTCGAACAACCACGCTACAAATTCTCGAAATAGAGAAAAGGGCGGATTTGTGATAATAATATCCGCTTCATTGCGTAAAGCGCAAACCTCGTCGCTTCGAAAATCTCCGTCGCCTTTCATATATTTCCACTTTAAGTCGTGTATATTTACGTTTCGAGATTTATTGCGCGTTAAGGTAAATATTTTTCCTCGTTTTTTTGTCTTTTCGCTGTCGAATTGCGGAGATTCGCTTTCAAAAACGGATAATTGGTACGGCTCGTCGATGCGTTTGCTTTCATAGGCATAGCTTGTGCTTATCAATTTTTTTAGTCCGAAACGTTCGAAATTTTGTGCGAAGAATAACGTAAAATTGCTCCATTCCGGATCGTCGCAGGGAAGCAGTATCGTTTTGTTTCGGAAAACGTCGGAATTATACTCCAAATAGGCGTTGACCTCTTTTTGAATATCCGAGAGTTGGGTGTAAAATTCGTCGTTTTTATTCTTTTTTGCTTCTGTTAATTTTTTGTTCGGCATGTTGTCGGTACTCCTTTTTGTAAAGTCGCACCTTTTGTATAAAAAAAGTGCGCCGATCGGAATCGTCGCACATAAAACGCAAATTCCGTCGTCGCGAAACAAATTTAATAGCAATGACAAACCACTCCCATTAGGAATTTGCATTTTTAACAAATTTCATCTATGGGAGTATGACGAAAAAAGAGGTAAAATATCCCCTTGGCGTTGTCATCGTTTAATTATTAAATTTGTTTCGCAAAGATAAGTATACCATAATTTTTTAATTTTATCAATCTGTTTTACCGCGAAAACGAGAACTTGCGGGAAAAATCCTATCCTATACTTTTTAGAAGTGAGGTCGCGCTTATTCTCTTACATCGGGGGAAGAAAAAACAAAAATACGTTCGTTTTTTGTTTAGCGAGCCGAAAATCCGTTTACAATAAAAATGAAAAAAGACTGCGGTAATCCGCAAAAGGAGAGAAGAGTGTATGAATATGCGTAAATTGACGGAGAAGTCCGTACTTGCGTTGCAAACGGCGCAAACGACGGCAAAGGAATACGGAAACGCCGAAGTTTCGGACGCGCATCTGCTGTATGCGATGCTTTCCGATAACGAAGGCTTGATAGGGAAATTGTTAGAAAAAACGGGGAAAAACACGGACGCAATCCGTGCGGCGACGCAACGGGAAATCGAGCGTATGCCCAAGGTTCGCGGCGGCGAACAGTATATGTCTGCGACGTTGTCCGACGTTTTGGAGGAAGCGGAACGCAGGGCGAGTTCTCTCGGCGACGAGTACGTATCCGTGGAGCATTTGTTTCTTGCGTTGTTGGAAAAAGGCGGTGCGTTCGTGAAAAAGGTCTGTAAAGAGAACGGCGTGGAGGAGAACGCGTTTTTGCAGGCGTTGTCCGAGGTCCGCGGCGGTCAGCGCGTGACGAACGAAAACCCGGAAGAAACTTACGACGTGCTGGCGAAATACGGCACGGAGCTCGTCGAAAAGGCTCGTTCTCAAAAAATCGACCCCGTCATCGGCAGAGATGAGGAGATTCGAAACGTTATCAGGATTTTGTCGAGAAAAACGAAGAATAATCCCGTTTTGATCGGGGAAGCCGGCGTCGGTAAAACGGCAATCGCCGAGGGATTGGCGATCCGTATTATGAAAGGCGACGTCCCCGAAACGTTGAAGGACAGAAAAGTTTTTTCGCTCGATATCGGCGCGCTGATTGCAGGCGCGAAATACCGAGGGGAGTTCGAGGAACGTTTGAAAGCGGTGCTTGCGGAAATCAAGCGCAGCGACGGGCGTATTATCCTGTTCATCGATGAATTGCACACGATCGTCGGTGCGGGAAAAACGGACGGTGCGATGGATGCGGGTAACTTGTTGAAGCCTATGCTTGCAAGAGGGGAACTGCACTGTATCGGCGCGACGACGTTGGACGAATATCGAAAATACATCGAAAAAGATCCCGCGTTGGAACGTAGATTCCAACCTGTCTTAGTGGCAGAGCCTACCGTGGAGGACACGATTTCCATTTTGCGAGGGTTGAAAGAACGTTACGAGGTGTATCACGGCGTGAAAATTCAGGATAACGCTCTGATTGCGGCGGCGACGTTGTCCAATCGGTATATTACCGATCGATTCTTACCCGATAAAGCCATCGATTTGGTGGACGAGGCGTGTGCGATGATTAAGACGGAGTTGCATTCCGTGCCTTCGGAAATGGACGAGATCGGGCGGAAAATCATGCAGCTCGAAATCGAAGAAAACGCCTTGAAAAAGGAAACGGATAAGCTTTCGCAGACGCATTTACGGGAAATCGGCAAGGAGCTTGCCGAGCTTCGCGCGAAGTATGCGGAAATGAAGGCGGGCGTGGACAACGCAAAGACGTCCATTCGACAAGTGCAAAAGTTGCGCGAAGAATTGGAGAATAAAAACAAAGCGTTGGAAAAGGCGCAAAGAGAGTATGATTTGGAAACGGCTTCGCGTTTGCAATATGCGGAGATTCCGTCTTTGAAGACGCAACTCGAAACGTTGGAAAAAACGCTTTCCGACGAGGCAGGTATGCGTCGAGCGTTGTTGCGGGATAGAGTCACCGAAGAAGAAATCGCAAAGATCGTGGCGCGTTGGACGGGGATTCCCGTGGCGAAGCTGATGGAGGGCGAGCGAGAAAAACTGCTTCGTCTTTCCGATACCTTACACGAACGCGTCGTCGGGCAGGACGAAGCGGTGGAAGCGGTGGCGGACGCGATTTTACGTTCTCGCGCGGGGATTGCCGATCCCGATCGGCCGATCGGATCCTTCCTGTTTTTAGGCCCTACGGGCGTGGGGAAAACGGAGCTTGCGAAAACGCTCGCTCGTTCGTTGTTCGACGACGAGAAGAATATGGTCCGTATCGATATGAGCGAGTATATGGAAAAACATACCGTTTCTCGTTTGATCGGTGCGCCTCCCGGATACGTCGGGTATGACGAGGGTGGTCAGCTCACCGAGGCGGTTCGCAGAAAGCCTTATTGCGTGGTGTTGTTCGACGAGGTGGAAAAAGCGCATCCGGACGTGTTTAACGTGCTGTTGCAGGTTTTGGACGACGGTAGAATCACCGACGGACAGGGGCGCACGATGGATTTTAAGAACACCGTCATTATTTTGACGTCTAACCTCGGTTCTTCGGCGATCTTGGACGGCATAGAAAACGGGGAAATCGGCGAAGGCGCGAAGGCGGAGGTAACGAGGCTTTTGAAATCGTCTTTCCGACCGGAATTTTTGAATCGTTTGGACGAAATCGTATTTTTCAAACCTCTCGAACGCACGGAAATCGGCAAGATCGTACGCTTGTTCGTGCGGGAGTTGGAGGAACGCTTGCAGGAAAAACAAATCAAGTTGTCTTTGACGGACGAGGCGGTTTCGTTTATTATCGAAAACGGTTACGATCCCGTTTACGGGGCAAGACCTTTGAAACGTTTTTTGCAACGTAAACTCGAAACGACCATCGCGCGGGCATTGCTCGGCGGCGTGTTCGGCGAGGGCGACGAGATGCTCGTCACGGCGCGCGACGGGGAGCTTGTTGTCGAGCGGAATGCTCCGAACAAATAAAACAACTTTATGAAGAAAGCGTCTGCAAAGCGTAACGGCTTGCAGACGCTTTTGCGCAGAAACGCTTGAAAGGTTTTTGAAAAATCGTCGGTAAAATTCTTGACGTAACGTTCGTAAAAGTGTATAATGACAGACATAATTTACACGGACGGGGAATGAGATATGGAAGCTTTTACGGAACGGGCAAAGGAGAACGAAACGCCTTGGCGGACGATGTTGAAAAACGTTCGGGCTTTTTTGAATAGCTATATTTTCTACGGACTTATCTTTTTCGTCGGGCTGTTTTTCGTCTATATGCAACGAGAAGTGCAAGGCGTATTGCTGTTCGTCGCGCTGCTGGCGGTGCTGTTGGTGGTTTGCGAGGATATACTTCCGACTCTGTTTCCCTTTTTGACGTTGTGTGCGTTTGCGGCGAATTGTTACGATTCTTTCGATACGTTTATCGTCTATGCGATCTATGCGCCCGTCCTCGCGGCTTGCATAGCGTTTCATTTCGTCGTGTACAGGAAACGATATACGTCGGGAGAGAGCGTCAAGGGGATCGTTGCCGTTTCGATTGCGCTCTGTTTAGGCGGTTTCGGTCGGTATTCCGTTGCCGATTACGTCAAAGGCGCGTATTATGTTTTCGGTTTGGGGATAGGCATGCTGGCGGCGTATTTTTTAATGAAATCGCAATTTTCCGCGCGGAGAAAATATGATTTGAAAACGCGTTTTTCCGTGATTATGACGCTTTCGGGTCTGTTCTGTTTTGCGTTGATGTTGGTCGTGGTCTATTGTACGGATAAGCGCGGATATAAGTTTTCTCCCAACAATTTGGCGACGCTTTTGATGTTTTCGCTGCCTTTTCCGTTATATTTATCGAAAAAGTGCCCGTGGGCGGCACTGTTGACGCCGATTTTGCTCGGCGGAACTTTTTTTACCGGTTCGCGCGGCGGAATTTTGTTCGGCTGCGTAGAGTTTGCTTTGTGCATTGCGTATTGGATATCTATCGGAAATAAAAAACGCAGAGCGAGTGCGATCGGCGTAGCGTTAGTCGTCGTTTTTGCGACTGCACTTGCGGGACGGGACGCGTTGTACGAAAAAATTTATACGACGTTTGAGCTTTCGACCATAGCGACGTCCTCGCGTGCGGTTATGATCGGCGAAGCCGTGGAACGGTTTTGCGGAAGTCCTTTGGTCGGTACGGGATTGATGGACGACAGCATTGCGTATTCCGGAGGAATCAAAGGCACGATGGCGTGGTATCACATGATGATACCGCAAATTATCGGCAGTATGGGTCTGGTAGGCTTGGCGGCGTACGGTTTTCAAATCCGCGACAGATTGCGCGCGATCTTTACGAAAAAAGACGCTTGGTCGCTGTGTTTGGGAATTTCGTATGCGGGGATTTTGTTGATGAGTCAGGTGAACCCCGGGGAGTTTTGCCCGATCCCGTTCGAACTGTTGACAGTGCTTTTGTTTATTTTCCAAGAGGAGCGTTTCGTGCGAAAACCCTTATGGGAGCCTTGTGTGTCTTAAAAAAGAGTATAAGCCGTCGTTTCTTGCGAAGCGGCGGCGATTTTTATGTATGAAAAGGCTCGTTCCGTGCGATACGCCCCGAAAGTCGGATAAACTTTCGGGGCGTATATCGTTAAACGGTTTGTTTTTGCATTTTATATAATTCTTCGGCGGCAAACCTTGCTTTCGTTACGACGTTTTTTTGTTTCGGGAAACAATAGTATAAATATTTTTTATCGCCGATGCAAATGACGTCGCCGATTTCATACCAATAATAATCGGCGTGCAGCCCGTAGGAGGATAACGGAGTTTGCGTATATTGCAATTTTCCGTCGCAAGCCGTCAGGCGGAATCCGCCGCTGTCGTGCGTCAAACGTCCCTCGCCGACCATATAAATTTGTTTGAAGTCGACCATAACGCCGACGTTTACGTCGAGATCGAGTTTGTACGTTCCCGAAAGAATTTCGTTTTTGACGCATTCTCGTTCCCAAGCGAACCAGTCGGGGATATGCGGAAATTCCGTTTCGCCCCGTACGGCGTTCAGCCGTCCGTATTCGTCCATAAAATAGTTTTTTCCGCAATGGCGGCATACGAGCGTTTCGCCCGTTCCTTCCGTTTCTCCTTCGGTTTGGCAGGCGGGACAGCGGTACAAAATACGATGCAGTCCGTCCGCACGGAAAGGTTCCGTGATTTTCGTTCGAGTCCGGTATTGTCGTGCGAAATTGTCGAAAGTGAAAGCTTTGTCTAAAATTTCGTCCAGTTCCGTTATGCTTTTATCCGCAATTTCCGCCCGTGTGAGCAGACAGGAAACTTTTGCGGAGACTTTGGTTTTTCGAAGCTTTAAGCCGTTGTAAAGCGGTTGTCGCAAAAATGCGCCTTCCGTACGGACGAGCACGACGGGCACGTCCAACTTTTTCAGAAGTTGTCCGAGTTTTCTGGGGAGCGGCGTCGCCGTGCCGTCGAATGAATAACTTGCTTCCGGAAAGAGTAAAACGCTCGTTTTGCGTTCCTTGACGGCGCGAAGAACGTCCCTTGTCATAGAAACGTCCGCCACGAATTTTCGGGCGGGGATACAACCGATTTTTCTCATCAGTTTTTCTTTTCCGACGAATCCGTCCGACGTGCATACGATATAGTAGGGGCGACGAAAAAAGAGCTTCGAAGCGATTTTTAAGTCTATAAAGCTGGAATGGTTCATTAAGATCAAACACGGCTCGTTGCCGACTTTGTCCATATTTTCCGTCGTATAGGAGAATCGAGTGGCGAACAGGTCTGGTATGGCGAGCAACCGAATCAACAGCTTAAACAAAAAACTCGGTTTGCGTAACGGTTCTCGTTTCGGGACGGGAAGGGCGGCGATCTCTTCGTAGGAAACGTATTTTGTTTTTATTTTCATAATATTCCTCAAAATTTCAAAAACGTGTGGAAATATTATACACGATGAGAACGGGAAAAGTCAACGTATTTCACAAAACGGAAAACAAAAAATAAAAAACGACGGAGATTAAGAAAAGCGGAAGGAATCGATAAATCTTTTTACAAAAATTGCGAAAAAAACTCCGTCGAGCTGTTGCAATTCGAAAAAAAGTATGGTATAATACGAGTATGCATAAGCGGCTTTATAAAGTATATGCCGTAGCGCGTCGTCGTTGGACGATAAAAAAGTTTAGGCGGACGAGTTATGAAAAAAGAAAATACGATTTGGCATAATATTTCGGCGGAACGCATCACGACGAAAAAATTCGAGGCGTTTATCGAAATTCCCAAAGGCTGTAAGGCAAAGTACGAGCTGGACAAAGAGACGGGGCTTTTGAAACTGGATCGAGTTTTGTACACGTCCACCGTGTATCCGGCGAATTACGGGTTTATTCCTCGTACGCTCGCCGACGACGGAGATCCTTTGGACGTGCTCGTGTTGTGCGGCGAAACCATTTATCCGACGACGTTGGTACAATGTTATCCCATCGGCGTAATTACGATGGTGGACGGGGGAGAACTGGACGAAAAGATTATTGCGATTCCTTTTAAGGACCCGACGTATAACAATTATTACGATATCCACGAATTGCCGCAACATATCTTCCAAGAAATGATGCATTTCTTCGAGGTGTATAAATCCTTGGAACATAAACACACGGCGGTGAAAGAAATTTGTCATCGCGACGAGGCGATGGAGATTATCGAAAAGTGTATCGATAATTACAAGAAGCAATTCGGCGAATAACGCCGCAGGTATTCTTTTTTTCGGAAAAATGCGAAAAAGAACGAAAATCTTTGTCGCAGACCGTGAAAAAATAAATTTTTTGCGATTTTGCAAAAAAATGAAGAAATTGTCTTGACAAATGAATATAAAAGCGATATAATAAACTCATTAGGGAAAGTGTATATTTTTTTGAGCTTTACGAGAACGTCTGTAAAGCGTTTCCTGTAACTTTTCCCCCGTGGGCAAACCGAACGGGGAGATTTTCCGTTCGTCGGGTTTGTATTTTCGCAATGCGAAACGCAAATTCGTTTAAGTTGTTAAAAATAGCCTTGGAGGTATTTTTTATGGCTAAGAAAGAAAAGATCACACTTTGTAAGGACGCTCGTCGCATGAAGAGACGTGTTCGCAAGACGCGTTCTAAGGCGCAATGGGTAGGATTCTTCTACTTGCTCGGCACGATTTTGCTTGCCGCGCTTGCAGTATTGCCTACGTTGAACATTGACGGCGTAAACGTTTTAGGCGACGGCGTAAAACTTTGGGAAAACCTGAATTTGGGGGCAAACGTCGATACGATTTCCCGTGTCCTTTACGCACTTATGCTCTTGACCGTTGTTATCAACGTATTCAAGTCCTTTGCACAGCTCGGTTGGCTTTATAAGAAGAAAGCAAGCAAGACGTTCGGTTTGAATCGTAACGTATACGCTATGCAGAAGATGGGTAAAATCTTCTCCGGCTCGTTTGCGGTTATCGTTATTTTCAACTTCCTTATCGTATTGTTGAACGGTAGCTATGCAGGCGAATTGACCGATTATGCTGCTTTTGACGGCATTTTGGCTAAGAATATGTTCCTTGGCGAATCTTTGCCCGCAATGGTTGCTTCGAATATCGTGCTTATCCTTGCGGCAGGTATCGTATTCCACCTTATTTGCGGTTGGTTCGGTGCAAAAGTCAGCCTCTTCTCCGTAGAAGAAGGCGTCGGTATCGTGGAACAGAAGAGAGAATGCGGTCGCTTCGCTTCCTTGTTCCGCAACCTTTTCCAAATCGTCGTTGCGTTGGCGATTCCTTATCTCGTACTTAAAATCAGCGTTCTCGATACGTTCGTTAGCGGTTTGCTCGGCGGAAACTTGCCCGCAGACATCATTCTTCCCGCATTGCAGGCAGTGATCGTTCTTTGCTGGCTCGTTCTTATTAAGCACGCTACGGCTACGACGGAATTCAACCTCGAAGGCGCACACGGTGCAGGTATGAAGAACTTCACCGTATTCATTTTCTTCACCTTGGCGGCAAGTGCGGCTATGTACTTCATGAACGGTGCTACATACGGTTCTTTCGACTTCGAAAACAAGGCAGGCGTTTGCGCGCTCGCAATCGTCGGCGTTTCGTTCGTAATGTTCCTTCTTCAAATGCTTATGCGCAAAGCTCCCGGTACGCCCGAGGATAAAGCGGAAGAAATCCAAGAAGTAGAATTCGACGAAGACGGCAATCCTATCCCCGTTGTGGCGGAAGAACCCGACGTGGACGACGTGGATTTGAACTCGTTCTTTATGGACAGCTGGGCATTCTAACGAACGATTTTTAATCGAAGTATTCAGAATCAAACTAAAGATTAAGATTGTATCCTATACTTCTCGGCTGAAAACGCCGAGAAGTATAAGAAGTTTATTATGGAGGGAAGTATGGGACGATCTGCTTCCAAAAACAATACGGTAAAAAGAATAAAGGCGGTGCATCGCAGGGCGAAGTTCGTCGGGGTCTTGTACCTTTTGGGAACTTTGCTTTTGACGGTGCTGTCTTGCGTTACTTTTATTACTTCGTCTACCACCTCCGAAAATCCCCAAGATATCTTGTTTGCAACGGGCATCATAAACTTGTCTGACGGTGGTTTTGCCGTTTCCGAATTTTGGACGCCGCTTTTGGATTTTTCCTCGAAAGGCGTGACCGTTTCTTTCGTGGCGGCGGCAATTTACTGTGTTTTATTGCTTACGATGCTTGTCAATCTTTTCAGAGCATTCGGGAAAATAAAATCTCTGTTCAAAAAGTATGCGAAGACGGAACGTCCTGCCAATGCGGCGGTAGAGTTGCAAAGAATCAACAAGAAAAAGGACGCAATGATCGCACTGGGAAAGATTTTTTCCGGATCGTTTGCGGCGTTGGTTTGTTTCAACGTTTTGCTCTACGTGATTTTACCCAATGCGAAAATTGCGTTGTTTGCGTACGTTGCTTTGGGGGTAGGCGTCGTATTCCATTTGTTCGGCGGTTTACTGGCGGCGAAGGTTACGGGGTTCCGCAGAGAGGACAAATGTTGTTCTTGCGGACACAACGTTTTTATGCCGTCGAATCTTGCGATTTACGATCCGAGAATGTTGAACGGAATCGACGGTTCGGTTTTGCCGAAGGAACAGTTAAAACAGGATAGACGAGAGGTGAGTATTTGGTTATTCGTTTTCCGTAACCTTTTCCAAATGATTGCGACGGTCGGGGTAATCGTGGTGCTTACGCAGGTGACTTCGTTACATATCGAGTTGCCTTATATTTTGAATGATACGGAATTGCAAACCTTAGGTTCGAAACATAGTGTGGATTACCTCTTGTTGGCGTTACAGGCTGTGATGCTTTTCGGGGTGTTTGCGATGGTTTGTTACGCAACGTCCACGAAGGAATTTAGAATTACCGAAGCGGATTGCAATTTGGCGGGCTTTAAGTTGGCGTCCATGCTTACGTTGCTCGGCAGTGCGGCTTATATGGCTATGCAGTTGGGCGGCGCGAGTGAGGATTGGCTTCCCGTCGCGTTGGTAGTGGCGGTTGCTTTTCTCGGATTTGTCGTGGATTGCATTATTCGCCCGAAAACGGACGATAATGAAAATAAGATTTTGTTCTATTCGGACGAGTTGGAAGACGAGGAGTATATGCAAGCAATGCGTAGAGCGTAAGCTTTATGCGAAACGAACCGTCATAGACGGTTTGAAATCGATTCCTTGTTAGGGAATATGTTGTTACGGCAAAGTGCCGTAGGAAAGTTTAGCGAAGGAGATTGCGATGAGAGGAATTTATAACGCAAATTTATCTGCATCGAGAAAAAAAATTAAGAAAACACACTCTAAGGCGAAATTGGCAAGCGGACTTTATACGCTTGGTGCGCTCGCATTGATGGTGTTAGTGTTCTGCACGACTCTTAACGTGAAATTTGCAGAGAACGGTTTAAGTATTACGACGTTTTTCCGTCCGCTTATCGATATCTTCAAAGGCGATTTGAATTTGATTGCCGTTGTGATAATGTTGTTGTACCTCTTCATGGTGATTTTTGCGGTTGTAAACTTTTTTAAGTGTTTCTCCAAATTCGGAAGAATATTGCGTAGAAGTTACAAAAATATCACCACCTGCAACAAGAACATGTTGCTTATGGAAGAAGCCGGCGACGCGTTTTCCGCAAGCTTTGTGTGCTATGCGGTCGTAAGCTTTATCATTACGATATTGTCTTATGCAAAGACGGATACAACCGGTCAAGTACTTCAAATGCCGTTTACCATGATGGGTTTGATTGCACTTGCGGTCGGTTTGGTCATTCATTTCGTCGCAGGCACGATCGGCGGTACGGTCAGCATTTTCATCGTAGGCGCGACGGTCGAAGAAAAACAAAGAGAAGACAAAATTGCAATCTTCCTTGTCAGAAACGTTATGCAGGTGCTTGTGCTTGCGGCTATTTGGTATTTCTTCGTCCCTGCGAGCAATTTGTATTATCAACTCGATTTGTTGCTTCAAAAATCGCCCGATTGTATATTGACGAACCCCGGCAACGATATGTTGGCGTTCAGCGGTTTGATTTTGCAACCCGTTGCCTGCGTATGGCTCATCGTTTTGATGAAACACGCGCTTTCTTCGACGGAATATAATTTGTCCGGTATGTACGGACCCGGCATGCACGTATTCAGGGTTTTCTCTGTGTTTACGGCTGTCACCGCAATCGGATTGTTTATTTTGGACGTGTTCAACGGCAAGAAGATTTCCAATTACTTGTTCGTTGCGATCCTTTCCGTTGTAGGATTTGTTTTGGATCTTGTCATTGCTCCGCACGAGCCTCGTGAACCGAAAGCGGTAGAAACGGAACCCGAAGAGGAAGAGGTCAAAGATGAACCGAAACTCGAAACGAAACCGCAACCTGCGCCTGTTTCTGCACCCGCATACGGTTGCCCGATTCGTCCTTGTGCGCAAGCTCCTGCGGCTATGCCGCCTCAGCAACGCGAAACGGTTTGTTCGAACGAACCGGATTACGACGAATACGTTTTGACGAAAAACGGTGAAATGCCGCCTCGTCCCGTGGTCGGTTTGCCTATCGGAATGCCCCCTGCGGCATATCCTCGCGAACCGGAAGTTGCTCCTACTCGTTGGAAAGTGACTTGTCCTACTTGCGGAAAAGAGCTTTGGGTGAAAGACGCGACAAAGTTGAGCCGTTGTCCTTCTTGCGGAAACATTTTCGGCGTAAAAGTCGGAAAGCTCGTTTCGCCTGACGCGGAAGCTTCGGAAAAAGCTCCTGAAAGCTCGGAAACCGCGACGGAAAAACCGAGCAAAAAGAATAAGAAAGATAAGAAGCAAAAAGATTAAATTGAAAAAACGCTCTCTCGATATATATCGCGGGAGCTTCTTTTTTTTCGAAAGGCTCGGTTCGGGAAAAACTCCGATCGATGTTTGAAGAATGTGGAAAAACCCATAAAAAACACTTGAAAAATAAGGCGTTTTGCGATATAATAAAGTCGTTAAAGAAAAAGAAACCGCGAAAGCGCGGTGTAAGAGGTAGTTATGGCAAAAGAAAATCAATTTGTAGAACAGATTGCCGATATTAACGCGGACTTTCCGCAGTGGTATACCGACGTCGTTTTGAAAACGAAACTCGTCGATTACGGCCCCGTAAAAGGAACGATGGTAATACGTCCTTACGGGTATGCGATTTGGGAAAATATTCAAAGCGAACTGAACGCGCGTTTCAAAAAGTGCGGCGTGGAGAATGCGTATTTCCCGTTGCTGATCCCTATGAGTTATTTCACGAAGGAAGCGGAGCACGTAGAGGGGTTCGCACCCGAAGTTGCGGTTGTAACGCACGCAGGCGGTGAGGAGCTTGCCGAGCCTTTGGCGATTCGTCCTACGTCCGAAACGATTATCGGTACGATGATGGCGAAATGGGTACAATCCTATCGGGATTTGCCTTTGAAAGTGAACCAGTGGTGTAATGTTATGCGTTGGGAAAAAACAACTCGTCCGTTCCTTCGTACCAGTGAATTTTTATGGCAGGAAGGACATACGGCGCATTGCTCCCGTGAGGAAGCGGAAGAACAAACGCTTACGATGATGCGTACGTATTGCGAGTTTGCGGAAAATTGTCTTGCGATTCCCGTATTGACGGGCAGAAAGACGGAAAAGGAACGTTTTGCCGGTGCTGTTGCGACCTATACGATGGAAGCGATGATGCGCGACGGTAAGAGTTTGCAAGCAGGTACGTCGCATTATATGGGACAGAATTTTGCCACTGCATTCGATATCAAATACCTCGGCAACGAGGGTGTTTTGCAGACGGCATACACCACTTCTTGGGGCGTTTCTACCCGTTTGATCGGTGCGATCATTATGACGCACGGCGATGAACGCGGTTTGGTATTACCTCCCGTCGTTGCGCCGATTCAATGCGTTATCGTCCCTATTGCGGCGAGAAAAGGCGGCGTTATCGAGGCTTGCGAAGCGCTCAAAACGGAATTGGAGAGTGCAGGCGTGCGCGTAACGCTCGATAACAGCGATAACAGTCCCGGTTGGAAGTTCAACGAATGGGAGATGAAAGGCGTACCCGTTCGTATCGAACTCGGTCCTCGCGACATAGAGGCAGGAAAGATGCTCTGTGCAAGACGCGATACGCTCGAAAAAACGGAAATGCCTTTGTCGGGTGCTGCGGAAGGCGTTAAGGCATTGCTTTCGACCATTCAAAAAGACATGTTGGAGGCGGCGAGAAAACGTCGCGACGGTCGAATCGTGTATGCGGACGATATGGCAGGCATCCTTTCGGGTGTGGAAAACGGCAATTTCGTGAAAGCAGGTTGGTGCGGGTGCAGAGCTTGCGAAGACAAAATCAAAGAAGAAACTGGTGCGACCGCGCGTGTATTTGCCGAAGGCGAAACGGCGGAAAAGTGCGCGGTGTGCGGTAAAAAAGCCGAACACGTCATCGTTTACGCACGTGCGTATTGAGACCTTGCAAAATTTTGAACGATAAAAACAGAAAATTAGGAAAGAGGTTGCCGTATAACGGCAACCTCTTTGTGTATGCAATGTGGATAATCAATAGTCGGACTTAGGAATATAGGTGTCGAAATTGGATACATTAAAATATGAAAATTTCTTAGGATTTTCGTTTGCATCTTCAACGGTCATGGAATATTCAAAGCGAATCATAACGTTTCCTTCACGCATATCGTGTCCGCTATTATTCATTTCGTAAAGAAAACCCGTCTTCAAATGATTTGTTTCGGCGCGTTTTTCGGCATAGGTGTAGTTCCATTCGTACATTTCCACGTCATCGGCATTTTTTTGTGCCGAGAATGCGGGTTCTGTATTTGTATACACCTTATTGTATTCGTAAACGATATTTGCCCCTAAAGTAAAATCTTGTTCCAAGGATACATTCGTCAGGCTGAATCCGTTCTTGAATGAGTAGCCCATAGTTACCCCTGAAGAGTATGTAGAACCGATGGAAACGGTTCCCGGTGAGTTTATGGGATAGGCTTCCTTGAAAACGGGCGTCCCGCCGTACCGATATTCATTTATGGCGGTTTCTAAAAATGATCGATTTGCTTTTATGTGCAAATAACCTGCTTTGTTATACCAGTTTCCATAGCCGTCTGTATCGTTGTCTAATGCGGTTTGTCCCGGTGTAAAAGCCATATCGGTTTCCAACAGATACAAACTGCTTACATCGTTTGTTCTGTATTTTTTTATGGTGAAGTTGCAATCGATATAGCCGTAAGGCTTATTGATTTTCCTGAACGAACCGTCGAATAAATCCTTGAAGACGGTAGTTCCCTCTTGCGTAGCGGTTGCGAAAGACTGATTTTCCTTTTTGGAAGCCAAATTGATTTTTTCGGTTACAAATTCATCGATTTCCGATAAAAGTACTTCTTTGTCTGTCGTTTCGCTTTGCAATCTATGCAAAGAAGGAATTCCGTTTTGATAGAAATATACGACAGCGTTTGCATCGTTAAGCAACTCTGCACAGTCGGTGTTATCCGATGTATCCAAATCGTAAAATATGTAAATGTTTTCCTGATCGGCAAGTAAGTTTTTCAGTTCGTTTTCACTCAATGAGGTGTAATTGCCGCATATAACATATTTATCGATTGTACGAAAATCTTCAATAACCGCTTCGGTCTTAAAGATATCAACCGCTTCGGCATTTGCTTTTAGTGAATTGTTCCAATAAACGCTGTTAAAAATGAGAAGAAGAGATAATGCATAATAGCAAAAATTTGAGAGTTTTTTCATATGTATATTCTCCTTTATACTTTTATTATGTTTTTTTCTCCTGTTAGAATAAATTTCAGAAGCGAACGGAATCTGTCGTGGTGGTTTGCAATAAATACGATAAGCAGTATCAAAAAGATTACAGTATAAATAATCATTGTTCTCAGATAGATTTTCCAATATTTCGTTTTAAGATAAAGACATAATTTCAAAATTTGACTAACTTGAATAGCTATCGAACTTAACAAGAGGGTAACCCAAATAATACAAAAATATACCTGAATAAGGTAGGTTTCGTCTACTCGACCGGCTATATCTATACATGTCAAGCGTTTCATTGCTTGAAAAACAAACATACTGATTATAAATAAAACGCAAGAAATTATACTGTATTTTTGATAAGAGTACAGTCTTTGCAAATGTTCTTTTTCGTCCTCGGATATAATTTTGTCCTTTTCTTCTATCATAGTATTCCTCCGTATGTTTTTTTTGTTAGGATACGTTGCCCATTGGAGTAACCTCCGTTCTTTTTTGTATATTCACTATAACATAAAAAAGGCATATTGTCAATACCTAAAAAAAATTCCTCACAAAGTGCCGAAAACGTAGAATTTTATACTTTTAATCCGTCGGGAATGCACCGACGGAATTTTTTTCTGTGTTCGTCGTAAAAAAATATAATAGAGGGGTTGATTTTTTCTCGCTTTCCGTGTATAATAGAGTTAAGTTTATGAGGGAGTCGCAGAGGATTTTTCTTTGCGAAAAAATGAAAAATGGCAGTAAAAACGAAAAAGTTAGAAGATATGATCACACTCTCCGGGGAAACGGCGAAAGTGGTTTCCTATGCGGATTATTTTTCGCGCAGACCGTTATTTTCCTCGTTGCAGATAAAGAACGCAGGGGAGGAAGCCGTCAACGATTTGGTTTTGTCCGTCAGCAATGCACACGGTATGTTGATAGAGTGCAACAAATTGTTGGAAGAAATCCCGTTTGAAAGCAGTGTGGAAGCGGACGTGGGGAATTTGCTTTCTCCCGTCTTTTTCGCAAGCGTCGAAGAAGTTCGTGAAGAAAAAATCGACGTGATTTTGCGGAAAGAGAAAAGCGTCCTTGCCGCGACGTCGTATTCCGTTACCGTTTTGCCTTTCGATTATTGGCAGGGGACGGAGGGGGATCCGGAACTTTTGTCGGCGTTCGTGCGTCCGAGATTGGCGGATTGCGCGCGGATGCAGACCGAAATTTCTGCACAACTCAAAAAATGGAACGTTTCTTGCGAGCTCGGCGGGTATGCAGGGAACGATAAAAACGCAGTACGCAGCATCTTGGCGGCGTTGTTTGCGTCGATTCGCCATTTTTCCGTCAAACGAAAGCCTTGCGATATTTCCAAGCCCGTGGAGGCGGGGGCAGGCGTAAAAATTTTGTCTGCCGGGGAAGCGTCGCCGCTGGAGATGGCACTTTTCGCGTGTTCCTGTATGGAGAGTCTCGGGTTACATCCCGTACTTGTCTTCGGGGAGCGGGAGATAACTTGCGGCGCATGGCTGTACGACAGTTGTTTTATCGATACCGTTTCCGATGACGTCGGCAGGCTCAGTGCGTACGTTTCGGACGGGATCAATAATGTAAGCTGTTTTGACGTGGAGGATTTGTTTTCCGACAGAAACGTATCGTATGCAACCTCGGAAACGCATTTTAGACAAAAGATAGAACAAGGCGCGGTATACGACCGTTACGTGGACGTACGACGTTGCCGTATTTCGCATATTTTGCCGTTGCCGTTGCGCGCGCGAAGCTTAAAAGGCTTCGAAATTTTATCCGAGCAGGATATGTCGCCGGATATCGCTCCGCAGGAGTTAAAGCTGTCGCAGAAATTGAGTCTGGACGGCGAGCAGACGAAAGACAAGCAATGGGAAAGACGTTTGCTCGATTTGTCCATGAAAAACACGTTGCTCAATTTTTCGCCTGTAAAAACGGTGGCGCGCGTATTGTCCGCGTCGGTGGACGAAACGTTGGATGTTTTGACCTTGAAAGGAGAAATGTCGTTGGCGGGTGGGACTCCGGATGTTTTGGAAATAGAGAAAAAAGGTTCGCATTTCGGTGCGAATGCGGGAAACGGCTTAAAAGAGCTGATTCGATTGGAAAACGAAGCCGGCGTGCTTCGGACGTATACGGAAGAAAAACTGTTGAACGAAGTCGTCGCGCGTTTGATTAAGAAAAATAAGGAAGCAAACGAGGAATCCGGTACGAAAATTTTGTATCTTGCGATGGGATTCCTGAAATGGTATTCCAAAGAGGACGGCAAGGAAAAATTTGCGCCGCTCGTTTTACAACCCGTTCAGTTAAAGAAAGGCAAAGGCGGCAATGGCTATGCGATTGCGCTTACGGACGAAGAACCGTCTGTCAATTCGACGTTGCTCGAATTTTTGAAACAGGAATTTAATATCGATATTCGCGGTTTGCAGGGGGCGATACAGGGCTTAAAAATTTCCGAAGTTCTCAACATGGTGCGCAGCGAAGTGGTCGGTATGAAAAATTGGGAAATATTCGACGACGTTTTCATTGCGGCGTTTTCGTTTGCGCGGTATCAGATGTGGAACGATTTACGTCAGAATATCGACGAATTTTCTAAAAATCCCATTATACAGGCAATGCTCGATAATTCCGTCGTCGTTGGCGGAAACGCAGACGCAGAGTGCAAGGAGGACGCGGCGGAGCCGATGACGACGTTGACGCCGTTGCCGGCAGACGCTTCGCAATGGGCGGCGATCGCTACGTCGCAAACGGGCAAGAGTTTTGTTTTGCACGGACCTCCCGGAACAGGTAAATCGCAAACGATTACGAATATTATCGCCAATGCGCTCTACGACGGGAAACGAGTGTTGTTCGTAGCGGAAAAGCAAGCCGCTTTGTCCGTCGTAAAGAAACGTTTGGACGCACTCGGCATCGGGGATTTTTGTTTGGAATTGCATTCCAACAAAGCCAACAAAGCGGACGTTATGCAAAAGTTGACGTCTACGCTTTCGCTTGCCGGCGCACAGGAGCAGGTATCTTTACAAGAGCGTTCGGACGCTATTGCGAAGCTTCGCGGCGAGTTGGGGGATTCTCTGACGGCGTTGCATAAGAAACGCAGATTGGGGGTATCCGTGTACGAGGCGTTGCTTATCTGTTTGAAGAATAAGAACGTGCCCGACATTATGAATATCGAAAGTACCTTCTACGACGGCTTGACGAAAGAGAAAATCGAATCGTACGAGCAGATGATGCTGCAAGCGGCGGCTGCCGCGAAGGAGTGCGGCGGCGTTTATAACTCGCCGTTCGCCAACGTGAATTTGACGGAATACAGCCTGCCCGTGCGGGATTCGGTTTATTGTTCGGCGGAAGTCATTATTGCGGAAATCAAACATTTGCGTAATAATGACTTCCGCCGAACAATAAACCGAATCCCGCACGGGCAGGCTGTATTGTTCGGCGGAAGTCATTATTGCGGAAATCAAACATTTGCGTAATTACGTGGCACTGTTTTTGGATTTGTATCGGCAAAAGATCAGTACGTTGACGCGGACGAAGCTGGAAACGCTGTACGAAATAGCCAAACTTTTACATAGCGGCGCGTTGAACAGGTATTATAAAGAAGACGAATCGGCTTTTTATACCTTCTTCAACGCCAATCGACGTTTGGACGCATGTTTGGAACGGTATTACGTGCATTGCAAAAAACTCGTCGATATCGGTAAAGAATATCAGGAACTCGGCGCGTGGTTGGACGCCGGCAATACCGATTACGAAACGAATAAGACGGTAAGCGGTATTGTCAAAAAGCTGGTAAAGACGGCGAACGAGCCTCTGGATAAAGAGGAGATTTTGCAACAGCTTGCCAATGTTTTCGAGATATACGAGGCGATGGCATTGATTCGCTCCAACACGACGCTTTCGCAGTATTTCACTTTTGCCTTCGGCAGAGTGGACTATTTCGACGCACGCAAAAACTTTATGAAAGATTTGTATCGCTTGCACGAAATGTGTGCGGCGACGTTTATGGACTATAACGCCGACAGCTTTAACAGTATGTGCATTCGTGCGGCGAGCGGTTATTCCGCGCCCGTTCTGGAAGGCTTGATGCGTTCGGTGGATAGTTTCCGTGCGGCGGAAAACAGCTTTCTCGAAGTGACGGCGGCGGATAGAAAGAAGCTTCCCGAAGAGGAAATTCTCGACGCGTATACGGCAAAAGCAGGTGCGTTGATAGAAAATATCGATATGCTTGCCGGTTGGTGCATGTATAAAAAGACGGCGGCGGGGTTGAACGCGGCAGGGCTTACGTTTATTACGGATGCTTTGGAAAACGGTTCGGTAACGGGTGAAAACATCGTCGATAGTTTCGAAAAAAATATTTACAAGAATTTCTTACAGACGAATATTCCGCTCGACCCCGTATTGTCGAGATTTTCTGCGGCGATATGCGAGGAAAAGACGGAAAGCTTGCGTTCTGCAATGGAGGAATTTTCCAAAATTACGAAAGATGCCATTCGCGCGAAGCTTATTTCCACCCTTCCCACCCCTTCGACGGAGGGAAGTTTGAGTTTGGAACTTGCAAACTTCCAGCGTTTCGCGAAATCGAATTTGCGCGGTATGGGGATACGAAAGTTGTTTGAAGAAGTACCCGAACTGATCCGCACCATTGCGCCGTGTTTGTTGATGAGTCCGATTACCGTGTCACAATATTTACAACCGATACAGGGTATGTTCGACATGGTTATTTTCGACGAAGCGTCGCAGATTCCCACGGCGGAAGCGATTTGTTCGTTGGCGCGCGGAAAGGCGGCAATCGTCGTCGGCGACCCGAAACAGTTGCCTCCGACGACCTTCTTCAATGCGAATTACGTGGACGAAGAAAATCTCGAAAACGAGGATATGGAGAGCGTGTTGGACGATTGCCTTGCCGTCAATATGCCGCAAAGACATTTGGTTTGGCATTATAGAAGCAAGCATGAGAGCTTGATTGCGTTTTCCAACGTCATGTATTACGAAAACCGACTCTGTACCTTTCCGTCCCCCGACGCTTTGGGCAGCAAAATCGATTTTCGGTTTATGGAGGACGGCGTTTACGACCGAGGATTTACGAAACGTAACAAGGCGGAGGGCGACGCGCTCGTGGAAGAGGTCTTGCGGCGGCTTTCCGATCCCGTTTTGAAAAAATCGAGTATGGGCGTTGTGACGTTCAGCAGCGTACAAAAAGAGTATATAGAGCGGAAATTGACGGCGGCGATTGCGGAGCGAAAACTGGATACGGCGGCGTATGACCGTGAAGAACCGTTGTTTGTGAAGAATTTGGAAAACGTGCAAGGGGACGAACGAGACGTGATTTTGTTTTCCGTTTGCTACGGGCCGGACAGAACGGGCAGAATTTCCTTGAACTTCGGACCTTTGAATCAGGCGGGCGGTTGGCGACGTTTGAACGTAGCCGTTTCCAGAGCGCGCGAAGAGATGGTCGTGTTCTCTTCGATGCGAGGTGCGATGATCGATTTGTCTAAGACTAATTCCAAGGGGGTTGCCGGTTTGAAAGCGTTCCTCGACTTTGCTGAAAAGGGTAGGACGAATCTTGCCATTTCTTCCAATAATTTGGTGGCGAAAAAGCCCGGGCTGGGGAAATATATCGCGGAGGAACTTGCGGCGTACGGTTACGAATGCCGATACGACGTGGGCGTTTCGGGATTCAAGATCGACGTGGCGGTTGTCGACCCTAAAAACAAGCATCGCTTTATCCTCGCCATTATGTGCGATACGCCGAATAATTTCTCCGTCAAGGACAGAAATATTTTACAGTTGCAGACGTTGAAACGAAACAATTGGAACGTAATGCGGCTGTATGCGGTCAATTATTACAACAATCCCAAGCGGGAAATTAAGAAGATCAAAGACGTTTTGGATAAGCTGACGGGGGCGGAAAAACGCGGCGGCAGCGAACTGAATCGTTGTAAAAAGGTTTATAAAGCGGCGACGTTGGAGACTCGTTTCGAGAATACCACGTACGTTACTTCGGGCGAAAACGATAAGGAAATTATCGCACGTTTGAAGGCGATCGTGGCGGCGGAAGAACCGATTTCTTTCGATTTCCTCGTGAAACGCTGTTTGTCTTCGCTCGGCATTACGAAATACGGAACGAAAGCGGAGGCGCGTATGCAGGCACTCGTCGGGCTTTGCGGCTTTAAGTACGAAAGACTGGCGGGGACGCAGTATTATCGTAAGACGGATAAATGCACTGCGTTCGACAGATATCGTGTGGAAACGGGCGACGTTTTGTTGCGTAAAAACGAAAATGACCTTACCCCTTACGAGGTAATCTCGGTGGTTAGATGTGCGTTGGAGGATAAGGTTGCGCTGTATATGGACGAGGTACAGTCGATCGTGGCGTCTATCTTCCGAATCGCGAAGCCGTCGGAAAAGTTTTTCCTCTACGTAAGCGATTGCGTGGCGATCGGCGAGGAACGAGGACTGTTCGTGCGGTCTGTATCCGATAGAATATCGTTGGCATAACGAATAGATAAGAAATTATGAAAATTGCGGCAAAGAAAATCGAGTCGGTAAGAGCGAAAGAGAAACTTTTTAACTTCCGCCCTGTTTTCTTTGCGGCGATTTTTCTTTGTGCAGGCGTCCTTTTCGGGTACGGAACGGTCTGTTTTTCGCTTTCGCCGCTGTGGTGTATTATGATTTTTCCTATGGCGGTCGGTTCGATTTGTTTACGCGGAAAAGCGGTTTTACGGGAGAGTATCTGCGTTTGGTGTGTTTTGTCGGCGTGTTTTTTATTCGGAATGCTTACTTTTTCGGCGCAAATAAGCGATTTTCAATCCGTGACGGCGTATAATAGAGAAGCGGACGTTTACGGCAGAGTGGTCGGGCTTATCGAGTACGACGGATATTATGCGTTGGAATTGGACGATTTGACGATAGAAGGGAATCGGGAGAGCGGAAGACTCAACGCATACCTGCCCGCTTCTTTTTGTCAGAATTTACGTTTTTCCGACAACGTTTTCATACACGGTGTTCTTTCGACGGACACTTCGTTGTTCGACGAATACGGTTTTCGGGCAAAGGATATTCGGTTGGGACGTTATTACAAAATGTCTTCCGTATCCGCTCTGACGGTGACGGGACATACGTTCGATCTCTTTGCTACTGTTCGGGAACGTATGCGAAACGCTTTGTATACGGGTATGGAAGAGGATTCCGCGGCGGTGGCGTTTGCCGTCTTGACAGGCGATACTTCGGGCATAGAAACGCGATTGTTCGAAAACGTACGGGCAGGCGGCGTTGCGCACGTGTTCGCCGTTTCCGGTTTGCATATCGGTTCTCTATTTGCTTTTTGTACCGCTTGTATGAAAAGGACTCGTTTGCGGAAGTTGCCGAAAGGTGCGAAATTTGCGATTACGGCGTCGGTCGTGCTGTTTTACGTCGGCGTTTGCGGTTTTACCGCGTCGTCCGTTCGTGCGGCGGTCGTTTGTCTGACTGGATATGCGGCGAAACTTCTCGGAATCAAAAAAGATTTTTTGCAATCGTTGGGACTTTCCGCGATTCTTCTGGTGGCGTTTGCGCCCGTTGCGCTGTTCGAGGTCGGTTTTCAGCTTTCTTTTGCGGCTTGTTTGGGTCTGGAATGGTTTCTTTTACCGTTGAAAAATATGTTCGCTTGCTTATATGCGCAGACGAGAAATCTTTTCGGAGTAAAAAATTCGTCGGATGAAAATGCTCCGCCGAGCGTTTTTCGGAAATGTTTGCGTGCGGCGACGTCTGCGCTCTGCGTGTCTTTATCTGCACAGATCGCTACGATGCCGATTTTGTTACAACGTTTCGGCTTTGTTTCCGGCTGGTCACTGCTTCTAAACGTATTTTTCGTGCCGATTGTCAGCGGAGCGTTTTCCTTTTTGTTGGCTTTGACGGCGTTGGCGAGCGTGTTGCCGTCGGTTTGTCAAACGGTGTTGTTGCACGTGCCGTCCGTGGTGTGGCAGGGGCTGTTGCTCGTTTTCGAAGCGTTCGATTTCAGTACGTTTGCCCTGACGACGCCGTTTTCCGTCGGTTCTACGGTCGCATATTACGGCGGTTGTCTGTTCGCGACGGATAAATGGAATATCGAAAGGCGCATGAAAATATGCTTGTCTTCGGCGTGTTTTTTGGTTTTTGTCGTAACCGTGGTCGCATCGAATACGTGAGTAACCCGAAAAACGCGAAAAATTTTCGTTTTGAACGGAAGAAAGCGCATAACTCCTTGATTTTTTAAGGGATATATGCTATAATGAAGTAGAAAAAAACGGGTTGGAGGCGTGAAAAGTGAAATACGTGGATTTTAGAAAATTTACAGACGAGAACGGCGCGCAACCCATTTATTTGTTCGAGGGAGAAGAGGTTTATTTTCGCGAAAAGGGCGAGGCGTTGTTGAAAAGCCGTTACTTGCAGGACGCAACGCTCGATTTTATTTCTTTCGACGGCGGCTCTTTGAAAGGCGAAAAACTGAAAAGTTTGGCGGACGCGGTAAATTGTTTTCCGTTTTTAAGCGAACGGCGTTTCGTAAAAGTTTCGGAGTTTTATCCGACCGAAAAAGAGTATGATTTTTACTTGAAGGAGCTGTTTGAATCGCCGCCGAGGGACAGTATTTTATTGATTGTCAACGGCGGAAAAGGAAAGGTCGGTACGGCGCAACTTGCAAAGAAAGCGAACGTTACGTACGTGGATTGCGCTCGTTCGGACGAAGAAACGATTAAGAAATGGATTTTTCTCACGTGCAAGCGCGAGGGGGTGTATGCGGACGGCATTACTTGCGGAAAACTGGCTTCGTATTGTACGTTCGATATGGCGCGTATTTCCCGTGAAACGGAAAAACTGTTGACGTATTGTCAGGCAACGGGGACGGAGCGATTAACGGACGAACTCGTGGACGGGTTGGTGTATCCCGATTCCGACTATAAAATTTACGAGCTTGCCAACGCGCTCGCACGGAAAAATTACTCGGCGTATATGAAAATATTGACAGAGTTAGGTACGCGCGGATTCAACGAAACGTCCTTGCTGTCCTCGCTGGCGTCTTATTTCAAAGGTCTGTACGACGTATCGATGTCCAAAGGGAGCGACGGCGAAATCGCGGCTGCGTTGGGCTTGAAAGAATATGCAGTGAAGAAGAATAGGGAGCAAGCTTCGAAATTTACCTCGGCAGAGTTGTTGAAATTATACAACGAAGTATACGGGGCGATTAGCGGTATCAAATGCGGAGAGCTTGCGGCGGCTTCGGCATTGAAAACGGTTACGGCGAAGCTATTTTTCGAAAATTCGTAAAAATACGCAAGAAAATACTTTCTTTTTCGGAAGAAATCCTATATAATTAGGAAAAGGAACTTAAATCGGAGGAACTTTATGGAGAGCAACTTGTTGTCTACGGGTGAAAGTTTTATCAAATTCGGGAAAAACGTCGTTTCGTTTTTCGGTAACTTTCAAGTTATGTACGCCTTGGAGATTGCGCTGTTTTTCACGTTGATTTATTACGTGTCGAGGATTTTGCGCGAGAACGACGCAACGAAAGTAATGCTTGCGTATTGGGCGATTTTATTGCTTGGCGGCGTATTGCGTATCATAGACGACGACTTAATGACGAAAGGGTATTTTTTCTGCTATATCCTGTTGATTTCTGCGTTTATGCTGATTATGTTCAGTATGGAAGTGAAAAAGAGCCTTTGGGACGTTCATTCTTCCAAAGAAGGCGGTTTTGAAAAATCGCAAGGCGGCGTGGAGGTTCGCTCGCAAGCGGAAACGGAGCGTTGCATTGCCGCCATTATTAAGGCGTTGCAAAATATGTCCAAAAATAACGTGGGCGCCTTGATCGTGTTATCCAAGGGAAGTTTGCCGAAGCAAGTAATACAAAGCGGCATTTCGATCGACGCGGAAATATCCACGCAGTTGATAGAAGGGATATTTTTCCCAAAAGCGCCTTTGCACGACGGCGCAATGGTTATTCTCGGGCATAAAATTCAGGCGGCGGGCTGTTTCTTGCCGTTGACGCAAAAATCGAGTTATCCGAAAGAATTCGGCACGCGTCACCGTGCCGGCATAGGGATTACCGAAGTGGCAAACGTAATTTCGTTGATCGTATCCGAAGAAACGGGAATTATTTCTATCGTAAAACAGGGAAACGTTACGCGCTATGCGGATTACGATATGCTTATGGACGCTTTAAGAGATTATTATTGGCAGGATATGCCTTTATCCGATAAAAAACGCGGAGGGAGCATAAAATGAAATTCGTGAATATTTTGAAAAATATATTCGTAAACAAGTTTTGGATGAAACTCATTGCTTTGATCCTTGCGACGCTTGTAGTGATTTTGTTTAACGTGTAAGGAGTGGTTATGGCAATAAAGGTATGTAAATTCGGCGGAACGTCTATGGCGTCCGGGAATATTCTTTTGGACGTGGCGAAGATCGTCAACGCAGATCCCGAAAGACGTTACGTCGTTGTTTCCGCACCCGGGAAACGCTTCGGCGGCGATATCAAGGTGACGGATTTGCTGTATCGCTGCTCGGACGAATTCGAGGCAGGAGATATCGACGCGTTCAAGCAAACGTTTTCTAAAATTCGAGAACGCTTTTTGAATATCGAGGCGGAAATCGGCAGAGATCTTCGTATAGCCGAAGGGCTGGACGAGGCGGAAGCCGCGATTTTAGACGGCGCGGGGCGCGATTATTGTGCCTCTCGCGGAGAGTTTCTTGCCGCGAAAATCATGGCGGCGATTTTGGACGTAGCGTTTGTAGACGCGACGGAATTCGTACGCTTTAACGAGGACGGCTCGCTCAACGAAGAAACGTTTGCGATTGCCGCGCGTGTGTTAAAAAAACACGACAGAGCGGTTATTCCCGGGTTTTACGGGCTCGGCGCGGACGGAAAAGTAAAGACGTTTTCTCGCGGAGGCGGGGATATTTCGGGTGCGGTGGTTGCTCGTTCGGTTATGGCGTCGCTTTATGAAAATTGGACGGACGTAAGCGGCTTCTATGCTTGCGATCCGCGTATCGTAAACGCTCCGAAATGGATTGCGGAGTTGACGTACGAGGAACTTAGGGAACTGTCTTATATGGGGGCGAACGTTTTACATAGCGAATCGATTTTCCCCGTTAGAAGCGCAGGGATTCCCATTCAAATTAAAAACACTTTCCGCCCCGAGGACGCGGGTACGTCGATCGTGAAAAGCGCAACGAGGGATTTCCGCGAAAACGCGGTAACGGGCGTTGCGGGAAAAAAGAATTTTACTTCGATTACGCTGGAAAAGTCCATGATGAACAGCGAGGTCGGATTTGTGCAAAAGGTGCTTGCGGTCATCGGCAAATACGGTATTTCTTTCGAGCATTTGCCTTCGGGAATCGACACGATGTCGCTTGTGATCGACAACGAGTTTTTGAAAGACGGCATTTTGCAGACGTTGATGGAAGAAATGCGGGAATGCGTTCGTCCCGATAAGATTTACGCACACGAAAACATTGCCTTGGTTGCGACGGTGGGACACAGTATGGCGAAAAACGTCGGTACGTCCGCACGCTTGTTCAAGGCTCTCTCGGAGGCGGGCATTAACGTAAATATGATCGATCAGGGTTCGAGCGAGCTGAACATCATCGTCGGCGTGGAAAACGAGGACTGTGCGGAGTGCATTCGCGCGATTTATAATGAATTTTTTAACAACTGAAAAACGGCGGCTTTGCCGTAACGAAAATCGAGGTAATATATGAAAGCATATACGGTGGATTTGAAAAAAGAATATTCCTTTTTGCAAGGCGGTACTTTGCAATGCCTTTTAGGGGCGCATCCTATGGACGTCGCAGACGCTTCTTGGAAACGTCCTGCCGTAATCGTTGTCCCCGGCGGCGGTTATTTTACGGTCAGCAAGCGCGAGGGCGAGCCGATCGCGGCGAGCTTTTTTGCGAAAGGGTTTCAAGTGTTTGTTTTGAATTATCTGGCACGCCCGGACGGCGTACGTTATCCAGAACATCTTTTGGAATTGTCTGCGGCGGTGGATTACGTGAAAAAAAAGGCGAAAGAAATGTCGGTTAATGCAGAGGAAATCTTTGTCGTAGGTTTCTCCGCAGGCGGACATTTAACGGCAAATTTGGCGGTAGAATACGAAAAGGTTTCCGAAAAGGCGCATTGTGCGCTCGATTGCAAACCGACGGCGGTCGGTTTGGCGTATCCGGTTATTTCCAAGATACACGGACACGAGGATTCGTTCTATAATTTGTTATACGGATACACGGACGAGGAACAGGCGGAGCTTTTGAAAACGTTGAATTTGAACGAAGCCGTTACGGAACAGACGGCGCCGGCGTTTATTTGGTCGACCCGTACGGACGGAGCCGTTCCTTGCGACAACGCCATTCGCTATGCGCAGGCACTTTCCGACCACGGCGTGGATTTCGAGTTGCACGTTTATCCGCGCGGACAACACGGGCTTTCTACGGCAAGTCGCGAGATTTGCGAGGAAAACGAATGCTTGGATACGGTTGCGCCTTGGATAGACGCATGTGCGAAGTTCTTCCGTATGTATACGGCGGAGAAATATTAAAAAGAGCAAAAAAGAAGGAATGTATTCCGATTCGGAAACACATTCCTTTTCATTTATCCTAAAATATGGACGGAAAGCGTACAGAGCAAAATGACGGTTACCGCGTCCACAATGGTTGTGATAAACGGATTTGCGACGACGGCAGGGTCGAGATGACAGATTTTCGCCAAAATCGGCAAGGTGGAACCTATCAACTTTGCAACGATTACCGCGCAGAATAAAGACAACGACACGACGAGCGAAACTCGCCACGTATAGTCTTCGAAGCCGAGCAACATACCGTCCAAAAAGATGAGTTTTAAGAAACATACGGTGGCTAACGTGATGCCTAAAAGCAGCGCGGTACGGAATTCTTTCCAGACGACTTTTCCGATATCTTTCGTGCGAATTTCGCCGATGGCGAGTGCGCGAATGACGGTGACGGACGCCTGAGAACCGGAATTTCCGCCCGTGTCCATAAGTAACGGCACGCAAGCGACCACGCAGGCAGAGAGTTGTGCTTCGTAGGTATTCAAAATCATCCCCGTGAACGTAGCGCTGATCATAAGGATCATTAACCAAACTACGCGGTTTTTCCACAATTCTCGGACTTTTGTTTTCAGGTACGGTTTATCGCCGGGTGCCATAGCCGCCATTTTTGCGATATCTTCCGTGTTTTCTTCTTGCAAGACGGTCATTGCGTCGTCTACCGTTACGATACCGACCAGTCGCGATTCTCTGTCTACAATCGGCAGAGCCAAAAAGCCGTAGTCGGATATCGTTCTCGCGACGTATTCTTTGTCGTCTTCGGTGTTGGCGTATATGACGTTTTCGTTCATAATATCGGCGATTAAATCGTTTTTTTGCGCCAACATTAAGTCTTTTGCCGTTACCAAACCGAGCAGCTTATTGGTCGGATCCACGACGTAGCAGGTATAAATCGTTTCCTTATAAATGGCGGTTTTGCGGATTCGCTCGAAGGCGTCGTCTACCGTCATCATGGGGTGCAGGGAAACAAATTCTATGGTCATGATGCTCCCTGCGCTGTCTTTCGGGTATTTCAAAATTTCGTTGATATAGGCACGCGTTTCGTTGTCGCTTTGTGCCAAAACACGTTTCACGACGCTTGCGGGCATTTCTTCTATCAAGTCTACGGTATCGTCGAGGAACAGTTCGTCCGTAACGGCGCGAAGTTCTCGGTCGTTCAGTTTGTTGATAAGTCGTTCTTTAACGTCGCTGTCCATTTCCACGAACGTATCTGCGGCGAGGTCTTTGGGAAGAATGCGGAATAAAACCAACATTTCTCCGTCGTTTTCGACGTTTTCGAAAACTTCCGCAAGGTCGATTGCGTTCATGGAAGCAAGCAGAGGCTTTAATACGCCGAAGCTGCGCTCCTCTAACAATTTGAGGATTTCTTCCGTTTCTGCAATACGTCGTACGATTTCTTGCGGCATTTCCTCGATGATGTCCACGGTATCGTCCACGGACATTTCTTCCATAACCTTTTCCAATTCATCGTCGTGCAGATCGCCGATGATTTTTTTCTGTAAATCTTTATCCAAACGCAACAGGACTTCTGCCGCCAAATTGCTTTCCAACTCTTCGAAAAACGGCGCAAGTTTCGTTTGCGGTAAAGTTTTCAAAAGTTCCGCCAGCTCGTCCGTGGAGAGCTTTTCGGCGTAGACAGCCGCTTCGGCATAGTTTTCTTGTTCTAACAGTTCAAAAAATTCTTTTTCCATATACTACCTCCAAAAAATTATGAGAATCGTTTGTTTTTGGCGGTAGACTCGTTGAAACGTTTTAGACGCGGAAAAGACGACCTGCGTCTAAACGAGTACTTAGCGGGTCTACGCTTGGGTGATAGTCTGACATAGATCGTTCCTCCTTGTGTTTTTTTAACGGAAAACGTATGGTTTCTCGTTAGTTTTCTTTATTCTTGAAACTGCGTATTAACAGAAAATCCGTTAAGACGCAAATCGCCGCGCCGCCGAGCAGGATATAGATTAACCTGCCGTAAGCGTCCGTTTTGCTGTGCGTGTCCCCTAAGACAAGCTCCGTCGGGTTCGTTTGTTCGTTTGCGAAAGTGACGTATGCCTTGGGCAGGTAGCCCGTTCGGACGATTCCGTCCTTCTCATAGGAAACGCAATAATATTCCCGTTCCGAAAGCTTGATTTCGCCTAATAGGGAAAGCGTCGTTCCGCGCGAAAGACTCTCCGAGGACAGTTTTTTTGCGAGAAAAGGGTATTTATATAAAGGCGCGTCGCCTGCGAGATAACCCGTTTTCGATTGTTCGTACACGTTTTCGTATTGAGAACGCGAAAGCGTTCGGTAAGACTCGTTCGCCACGAGATACGTTTTGTAAGCGTTTGTCGATTCGTCGTAAACCGCAAGTATGCCGTACATGCCTGCATTGCCGATTTTTAAGGCGGTAAAGGGCTCGGATTTCCGTTCGAAAGCGAGATAGGGGAATACGTCGGCGTTTTGCAATTTGTCGAAGTCGAATTCAACCGCCAATGCATTCGGGTTTGTTACAACGACGGAAAAATCCGTTTCGTCTTGAAAGATTTTATCGCTTGCATCGCCGACGGAAATATTTCGTACGGTAGGCAAAGACAGTTTGCTCGTACGGGCGAGACAGTTTCCGTCGTACAAAACGTAGGTTTGATTTTCTTCGACGGAGAGCGCAAAGGAGGTCGCCGTTGCGTTGCCGCCGTAGACGAGCGATTCTTTTAAGGAAATCGTATTTTTCCGCGTATAGCTCGTCCCGTTCGTCGTGCCGTATGCGTACACTTCGCCGTTATTCAGCGCATAGAGATTTTTCTCGTAATCCACGCAGAGTTTTTCCGTTTGTGCCGGCAATGCGTTTGTAAGCGCGGTTTCGGACACGGACATCGAAACGAAGTCGCTTTCCTCGTATAAGTATACGGAAGTATCGTACGCTACGTACAAGTTTCCGTAGACGTCCGACGTCAAAAGCGAGGGGGTGCGTTCGAGGGACTTTTGTTCGGAACTCCAAGCGTACGTTTCGTTTTCGGCGGTTAGTCCGTAAAAGAAATTCTTATCCGTTACCAGATAATAGGCACCGTAGACGCACGCAGTGCCGACTACGTTCCCTGCAAAGTTGGTTTTTTCTGCGATTTTTTCTCCGTAATTTTCTTCGGACAGACTGTACAGCGTTGCTTCGGACGAACTTGCCGCAAGCAGCGTTTGATTGTCGGAAACGACGTATTTTACGGAAAAGTCGGTAGAAACGGGGGTATCGAAACTTTTATCGTCGGTGTTAAAAACGGAGATCCGTCGATTGTTCGTATCGGCGATAAAAAGTTGCTTGCCCGAAAGGTAAAGATCGGTCGCGCCGTTCAGTCGGTTTACGGAGGAAGAATTTGCGCCGATTTCGTAATCGGTAAATTTTCGTTCCGCAACGGAGTAACGTTTGACTGATTTGTTTTGTATAACGTATACGTATTTTCCGTATGTCGAGAGTGCGGTGTATCCGCCCGTCGATTTGAAAATCGGTTCGGAATCGGAAGAGAGTCCGTCTAAATCATAGACGAAAAATTCGTTTTTATCCGAAACGCAGGCGAGTACGTTTTCGGAAATGCTCATGGATAAAATCGACGAGGGAAAATCTATTAACAATTCATCGTTTTTTGCAGAATCCGAATTGTATTTTTTTAAGTATTCGCCGCTGTCGATGTAATACAATGCATTGTTGTAATAGGCGAGCATAGGCGGGGCGGAAAACTTTTCCCACAGCTTGGTCGTCGCAGAAAGATTGTTCAGCGGAGCTTTGTAAATAAACGATAAAGAGCCCGAGGTGTACGAATAGTATAACGTCGAATCGGCGATTATAAACGTCGAACAAGTAACGGAAAGAGAGTCGGCTTTCGTTTCGCCTTTATCCAATTCGTCGAGGCGGAGGGTAAAGAAACCCAGCTTTTCGTCTAAAAAATACAAAGAATCTCCGTTGCCGAATTGAATCCTTGTGATTTTTTGCGTATGCTCGTATTGCAAGTATGCGCCGCTCTCCCTGTCGAAAACGCGTAATGCGTTTCCGTCGGCAATTACCGTGTATTCGTCCGTGACCGCTACGTCCGCAGGGGAACGCAAGGAAAGATACTGTTCGTAAGAACTCGGGGCGAGGAGTTCTGTCCCCGAGGCGCGCGTATTTTGTTCCGTTGCGTCGGCGACGGCGGAAACGGGCGCGGAAAAACCTGCCGCTTTCGGCATGGCGAAAGCGCACAGTGCGCATAAAGATAAAATTGTCGCGGTCGTTTTTTTCATATAAAAACATTATAACACGCTTCGGGGAAAAAAGCAAGGGATTCGAAAAAAAAACCGTGTTTGCAGTGTAGGTTTGTCAAACATATGAGACTGTTTTTAGGAAAAAATTTTAATTATGAAG
>CAZEVL010000006.1:0-35280 GCA_964515795.1 uncultured Clostridia bacterium
GGTGGGCCTTCACGGATTCGAACCGCGGACCAATCGGTTATGAGCCGACAGCTCTAACCACTGAGCTAAAGGCCCGTATGTTTCGACGAAAGTCTTCACACAACGCTTGTCTATAATAAACGATTTTTTGAAAAATGTCAAGTGATTTTTTGCGATAAAACGAAAAAAGTTTCGACGAAATTACTTTTTTTTCGAGTAAATCGTGTAAAATTCCCGTTTGCCGATTTTTTACAATATAGGCATACTGTTTGGAGGTGTTTCAGATGAAAATGCTTACGGATTTTCGCGATAGAATTTTGTATATACGGCTCCTTGGCGAAGTGGACGAGCATAATGCCGCATTGCTCAGGCGGAACGCCGACGCTTTGGCGGACGAATATGCGCCTCGTGCCGAGAAAGTGATATTCGATTTGCGACAAATATCGTTTATGGATTCGACGGGAATCGGTTTTTTAATCGGTAGGTATAAGAAATTTCAACGTTACGGCGTACCCGTGTACGTTTCGAATCCGTCTTTCGCCACCGACCGCATACTTTCCATGAGCGGCGTTTACGCATTGATACAAAAAATTTGAAAGGAGAAAATTATGGGTAATTATATGAAATTAGAGCTTGCGGCACGCAGCGAAAACGAGAGTTTTGCAAGGAGCGCGGTGGCGGCGTTCGCTTTGCCGCTCAATCCGTCGTTGACGGAGCTTTCCGATATCAAGACTGCTGTCAGCGAAGCCGTCACGAATTGCGTCGTGCACGCCTATAAAGGCGAACCGAATAAAATACTTATCGAATGCGAAACGGAACGTTATGACGACGGCGGCGTGTTACATATCGCAATTACCGATTACGGTTGCGGTATCGAAGACGTTGATAAAGCCGTTGCGCCGTTTTTTACGACGCTCGTCGACGGAGAGCGTTCCGGTATGGGGTTCACCATCATGCAGACGTTTATGTCGGAATTTTCTTTGAGGAGCGAGCGCGGAAAAGGTACGGTCGTGCGGATGTCTAAAAAAATTCGGGACGTAAACGAAACCGAAAAGGACGGAACGGATGCTTGATGAAAAACTCACAATTCAATATATTCGCAGGGCGAAAGCGGGGGACTCGGAAGCTAAGTCGGCTTTGATAGAGCATAACGTATCGCTTGTCAAGTGTATCGTGAAGAGATATTTGGGGAAGGGTGTGGAATACGACGATTTGTTCCAAATTGCCTGTATGGGCTTTTTGAAAGCGATTACGGGCTTCGACGAGAGTTTCGGCGTGAAGTTTTCCACCTATGCCGTACCGATGATTGCAGGCGAGATTAAGCGGTTTATGCGCGACGACGGCGCCGTGAAGGTTTCGCGTACGATGAAACAAACGGTGAAGGAAATGCATTTGTTTATAGAGTCGTTTTCCGTCCGTAGCGGTCGGCAACCGACCGTTGCGGAAATTGCGGAGCGATTCGGAATGGACGAGGCGGAAACGGTGTTCGTGATGGGATCTTGTAAAATGCCTGTTTCTTTATACGGAAGCTCCGATTATAAGGACGGGAACGAACGGGAGTTGATCGAAACGTTGCCGGCGAAAGACGATCAGGAAGAAATGTTGGATAGAATGTTACTGAAAAATGCCATCGAGGAACTGCCGGAAAGGGATAGGAAAATCATCGTTTTGCGATATTTTCGGGATATGACGCAGAGCGAGGTCGCAAAGAAAATCGGTGTGAGTCAAGTGCAGGTGTCGCGCATCGAAAGCCGTATCATAAAAGAATTTCGAGAAAAAATGTGTGAATAAAAAACTCCGAACCGTTCGGTTCGGAGTTTGCTTTACGAAGCTTTTTTGTCGTCGGAAAACGTAAAGGTGTATTCGATAGACGGATTTTCGGCGAGAATGGCGCGGACGAACGTTTCGCTCCATTCCTTGTTTGTCGTCAGTACGGTATACTGTTCGCCCGATTGCAGGGTGAGTTTGTGCGAGGAGAGATCCAACGTCATGGAAGTGACGGATTTTAAGTCGAATTTGCTTTTTATAAATCCGTATTGTACGCTAAGCGAGCCTTTTTCGACGGCGTATTGCGATTTGAGAAGCAAAGCGACGACCACGGCGATTAAAAACAGGCTGACGAAAATCAAAAACGGATATTTCAATACGTCGGTGAATCCCGTGATGCCGAACGTAACGATGCGATAAACGCTGAGTGCGATGCTCGCGCCGCAAAGCAGAAAGGCGGCGACGGCAAGGAGATAAATCGTTTTGGAAAAATTGATTTTGAAAGTACTTTTTATCATGTTTCCATTATAACACGCAAGAGAAAAAAAGGCAAGAAGTTTTTTTGCTTATTTGCGCTCGATTGTGAAAAAACAAAAAAATACAAGCGAAAGAGTTGCGAAAAATGTCTAAAACTGTTATAATAAAACTGTTATGAGAGAAAATAAGACGATGGAAACGGAAGAAAACGAGGCGGTTGCGGCTCGGGAACGGAAACAGTTTATAAAAATGACGCAAACGCCTATTCCGCGTTTGATTGTCGGGTTGGGAATTCCGACGACGTTGAGCATGATGATTACGTCGTTGTACAATTTGGCGGATACGTATTTCGTGTCTATGCTCGGGAACGACGGTATTACGGCGGCGGTTAGCAATTTGTTGGCTTTGATGTCCGTTATTCAAGCCATCGGGTTTACGTACGGCATGGGGAGCGGCAGTATCGTGTCCGGGCTTCTCGGGAAACGAGATCGAGAAGGGGCAGACAGAACGCTGTCCTCGGCGTTTGCGATTGCCGCAATCAGCGGTTTATTGATTTGTATTTTCGGCTTTGTGTTTTTGACGCCGCTCATGCGGTTGTTCGGTGCTCGTACGGACGCGGTGCTGGGATATTCCAAGTCGTACGCGAGATATATTTTGATTGCGGCACCGTTTATGTGTATGTCTTTCGTCCTCAACAACGTTTTGCGTGCGGAGGGGAAAGCCGCACTTTCCATGATTGGCTTGGTCGTCGGCGCGGTTGTCAACGTCGTATTGGATCCCGTTTTGATTTTTACGCTCGATTTGGGGATTGCGGGCGCGGCGATTGCGACGGCGTTTAGTCAAATCGTCAGTTTCTGCATTTTGCTGAGTATGTTTTTACGAGGGAAAACGGTTGCACGATTACGTTTGCGTGCCGTTTCCAAACGATTTTCCGTTTATGCGGAGATTGTGGCGACGGGATTTCCGTCGTTCTGTCGACAGATTTTATCCAGCCTTTGTACGGTGTTTTTGACCCAAGCCGCGTTTCGATACGGAGAGGCTTCGTTTCCGGGCGGCGGCGACGCGGCTCAGGCGGCGTTCGGCGTCGTGCAGAAATTTTTTATGCTGGCGTTTTCCTTGGCGATCGGTATCGGACAGGGCTATCAGCCTGTTTTAGGATATAATTACAGTGCGAAACGTTTCGATCGGGTACGCGCGGCATATCTTTTTACGTTAGGGTTCGCGACTTTGACGATGTTGCTGTTTGCGGCGGTGTGCGCCGTTTTTACCGACGGTTTTATGCAGGCGTTTCGTCTGTCCGACGAGGCGAAGAAGATCGGTGCGCTTACGTTGCGTTTGCAGTGTATTTGTATGCCCCTGTTGCCGTTGAATTTTATGGTCGGGGTGACTTATCAAGTGGTCGGGAATAAAGCGATTGCCTCGTTGCTTTCCGCTTCTCGACAGGGATTGTTTTATATTCCCTGCGTGTTGATTATACCGAGAATTTTCGGTTTGGTCGGCGTGCAGGCTTGTCAAGCTGTGTCCGATTTTTGCGCTTTCCTGTTTGCGATTCCTTTTACGCTGCTGTTTTTCAAGACCTTGAGCAAAGAGCAGAAAAAAGCGAAATGCGAAGGGCAGGTATGCGATGAGATTGAATAAATTAGGAGTAAACGATATGGTACTTTCTTTTAAGAATTTGGAATTTCTCATTCACGAAAACGAAATTCGTTTGACGAAATGCGGCTCGATCGCTTTTCCCGACGGACGCTTTGTCGAGGTGCAAATCTCCGGGGAAAACAAAGATACGCATTTGGGGGCGAAACTGGTATATTCTTCCGAGGGTAGACGCTTGCATTACGTATCGCACGAGTTGAGGGGAAATCGCTTGACGATCGTGCAGCGTTCGGAGTTGATCGAAGCGACGACGGTATTCGACGGCTATGCGGACACGAATGCCGTACGTATTCATACCGAAGTGAAGAATATCTCTTCGGAAGACGTTGTTTTGGAAGAGGTTTCCGCGTTTGTTGCCGTGGGGATCGGGAAAAACGGTATCGACAGTGCGGACGATTTGTATTTCACGCGTTTTACGCAAAGTCATCATGCGGAATGTCAGCCTCGCAGAGCTTCGTTTAGAGAATGGGGCTTGTTCCGTATGAATGCGGAAAGCCAGAAACGTATCGCTTTCGCGAACGTGGGCAGTTGGTCTACGAAAGAGGAATTGCCGCAAGGGATTATCGAGGACGTCGCCGACGGATCTTTCGTGATGTTCCAAGTCGAGAGCAACGCGTCTTGGTATTATGAAATCGCGGATTGCATGGGGCAGTATTATCTCTATCTCGGTTCGGCGAATTTGCCTTTCTGCGGTTGGAGTAAAGCACTTCGTCCCGGCGAGACGTATAAAACGGTAAACGTGGCGATGTCGTTCGGGAAAACGCAGGAAGAAGCGGTCGGCGAAATGTCGCTGTATCGTCGCCGTATCGCGGGGCGGAGCGCGGCGGACGAGACGTTGCCTGCGATTTTTAACGAGTACATGCACTTGTCTTGGGATTGTCCGTCCGAAGAAGCTACGAGAAAATACGCGCCGGTCGTTGCGAAGACGGGCGTGGAATATTACGTCATCGATTGCGGCTGGCACGATGAGGAAGACGCGACGAAAATTTATTATTACGTCGGTGCGTGGAAAGAAAGTAAGGCGCGTTTCCCGAGCGGTATTCGCGCGACGACGGATTATATCCGTTCCTTAGGGATGAAACCCGGGCTTTGGATCGAACCCGAAGTCATCGGGATTAAATGCGAAAAGATGTTGAAGTATTACGACGATTCTTGTTTCTTACAGAGAAACGGAAAGCGGCTCGCCGTGATGAATCGTCATTTCTTGGATTACAGAAACGAAAAAGTCCGTACGTATATGACGGAAACGATTCGTCGTATGATAGAGGATTACGGCGCGGAATATATCAAATGCGATTATAATCAGGATTGCGGCGTCGGTACGGATTATTTGTCTTTTTGTGCGGGCGAGGGTTTGGAAGAGTGCGCCGTTGCCTTTCTGGATTGGATGAAAGAAATGACGGAACGCTTTCCGAACGTGGTTTTCGAGGGCTGTTCTTCGGGCGGTATGCGTATGGATTATAAGACGCTTAGCGTGTATTCGCTCCTTTCGACGTCCGATCAGGTAAACTACATGCATTATCCGTATATCGCAGGAAACGTTCTTTCTGCCGCTTTGCCCGAACAGGCGGCGGTGTGGAGTTATCCCGTCGGTACGAATTTCGGCGATCCGCAGAAGCCTTTCGAGGCAACGGCGGAGTTTGTCGAGGCGAATATCTCTAAGGAACAAGTGATCGTGAATATGGTCAACAGTTTCTTGGGACGTATGCATTTGGCGAGTCATTTGGAATTGTTGTCCGAGGAAAAATTCGCGCTCGTGCAAGAAGGCGTAGCATATTACAAGACGTTGACCGAAGCAAAGAAAAAAGCTGTGCCGTACAATCCTTGCGGCTTTACGCATATGGGTGAGGACCACGTCGTGGCAGGATTTAAGACAGGGAGAAAAGTTTATCTTGCCGTTTGGTGTTTGAAGGGGGATATGATCGTTCGCGCACCGATTCGGGAAGGTATTTCGTCCGTAAAACTTGCTTATCCGAGCGTTTCTTCTACGAAATTTACGAATACAGCCGAGGAATTGACGGTGACGTTTGCGAAAGGGAACGGAGAAGCCGCTTTCTTCGAAATCGAATGCAACGCATAAAATCGTAAAAAAGCCGCGCAAGCGGCTTTTTTGTGCGCATTTGCGGCTTGTGAAAAACTCGATGAGGAGTCTTTTCCGTTTTTCGATAAAAAAATCGCATTAGGTATTGCTTTTTCGCGGTAAAATATGGTATAATGACGATAGGATAACGAAAGCGTTATAAGGGGACGAGCATGACGTATAAGATTTTAGAAATAGATCCGTATTTATTGCCTTACGAAAAAGATATTCGGCTTCGTATGGAGAATTATCGGCGAAAGAGAACGGAATTGGTCGGAGAAAAGGGGAAATTGAGCGATTTTGCCAACGGGCACGAATATTTCGGTTTTCACAGGACGAAGGACGGTTGGGTGTATCGAGAGTGGGCGCCTGCGGCGGAAGAGGTGTATCTCACGGGGGATATGAACGAGTGGCGTTGGCTCGATTTGCCGATGACGCCGATCGGGAACGGTGTATTCGAATTACACTTGAAAGGAAACGATGCCTTGTACGACGGTTGTCGCGTGCGTACGATCGTTCGGCACAACGGGGAGCTTTTGTCGAGGATTCCACTCTATATTCGTCGCGCGGAGCAGGACCCGACGTCTTTTTCGTGGAACGGCGCAATCGTGGACGAGCCGACGTATACGTGGCAAAACGAAGGGTTTAAGTGCGAGAAAACGCCGTATATTTACGAATGTCATATCGGTATGGCGCAGGAAAAAGAAGGGATCGGCAGTTATGACGAGTTTCGCGAGAATGTTTTACCGCGCGTCAAAGCGCAGGGGTATAACGCCATACAGATTATGGCGATTATGGAGCATCCTTATTACGGTTCGTTCGGGTATCAGGTGTCGTCGTTTTTCGCTTCGTCGTCTAAATACGGCAAACCGAACGATTTGAAACGTTTAATAGACGCGGCGCACGGTATGGGAATCGCCGTTCTTTTGGACGTCGTGCATTCTCATGCGGTAAAAAACACGCAAGAGGGCATTAACGAGTTCGACGGAACGTCGTATCAATTTTTCCACGAAGGCGCACGCGGCGAGCATCCCGCTTGGGGAACGAAGCTCTTTAATTACGGAAAGAACGAAGTTTTGCATTTTTTGTTGTCGAATTTGAAATATTGGCTGACGGAGTTCCGTTTCGACGGATTCCGTTTCGACGGCGTCACTTCTATGATTTATCGCGATCACGGATTGGGTACGGCGTTCACGGATTACAGGCAATATTTTTCGCCGAATACCGACTTGGAGGCGGTTACGTACCTGCAACTCGCCAATGAGTTGATTAAAGAGGTTTCGCCGAATGCGATTACGATCGCGGAGGATATGTCGGGTGTGCCGGGAATGTGTTTGCCAGTCGCTTACGGCGGAATCGGGTTTTCTTATCGTTTGGCGATGGGGGAGCCGGATTTATGGATAAAGCTCTTAAAAGAGTGCAGGGACGAAGATTGGGACATGTGGCGTATTTGGGGAGAGCTGACGGGAAGACGACCCGAGGAGAAAAATATCGGATATGCCGAATCGCACGATCAAGCGCTTGTCGGGGATAAAACGTTGATATTCCGTCTGTGCGACAGCAAAATGTATACGGCGATGAGCAAAGACTCGCAAGATTTTATCGTGGACAGAGGGTTGGCTTTGCGAAAACTTATATATATGGCGACGATGACGCTCGGCGGAGAGGGGTACCTCAACTTTATGGGAAACGAGTTCGGGCATCCGGAATGGATCGATTTTCCTCGCGAAGGGAACGGTTGGAGTTATTTTTATTGTCGCCGGCAATGGCATCTTGCGGACGATGAAAACTTGAAATACGGGTATTTGGCGGCGTTCGATAAGGCGATGCTTGCCTTGTTGAAACGCAAGGGGGTGTATTCCAAAGCACCGCGTTGCTTATATATCGACAATGCGAAAAAAGTTTTGGTCTACGAGCGTTCGGGCGTGATTTTCGCACTGAATTTTCACCCGACGGACAGCTACGAATGGTATTGGTTGACCGTGCCTGCGGCGGGACGGTATCGGGTTGCGTTGACGACGGACGAGGGGCGGTTCGGCGGGTTCGATCGAATTTCCGAAACGTACGTGTATACGGCGACGGAACATTCGGACGGTACGGCGAAATTCCGAATTTACCTGCCGTCGCGCACTGGGCTTTGTATGACGAAAAGTCGCACCTCCAAAAAATCATAATACAAATAACCGCCTCCCTTAGCGGAGAGGCGGTTTCTGTTACGGTTTGTTTTTAATCTAACGTAAAGACTTTTTCGAGTTTGGGCTGCGCACCCGTAACGGGGTCGAGTATCATCTCCATAACGTCTTTCATATATTCGTTCCATTTTTCGACGATAGGGCTGTTCGCCTGTGTCCGTGCGGCAAATTCTATGCCTTTTGCGCATTCGTAATATCCGAATAACAGCTCCCCGTCCGTCCAAATGGTGTAATTTTCGATGCCTGCGGATTTCAATACCGCGACAAGCTCTTGCCAAATTTCGTCGTGGCGACGCACGTATTCTTCTTTTTTTCCGGGTTTTATTTTTGCCATCCAAGCGTATTTTTCCATAGTGTACCTCGATCGTTTGATGAAAATAGTATACCGCATAAAAAAGGAATTGTCAATCCTTACGGTAAGTTAAATCAAAAGCTTGCATTTTTTTTCGGACTGTGGTATACTGTTTCCATGATGCGGCTTTCCTTGTTTTCACAAAAGCGAATATGCGTGGCTTTATCCGGCGGGGCGGACTCCGTGGCGTTGCTCCATTTTTTAACGGGAGAACGGGAGCGTTGCGGCTTTTTTCTTTCCGCCGTGCATTGCGAACACGGTATTCGCGGCAAGGCGAGTCTGGCGGACAGGCGTTTTTGCGAGGAGCTTTGCGAACGATGGAATATACCGCTGTATTGTTTTTCCGAAAGTTGTCCGGAAAGGGCAAAACGGGAAAAAGTCAGTTTGGAAACGGCAGCGCGCGAATTTCGTTATGCCTGTTTTCAGACACTGTTTGCGCAAGGAAAAGCGGATTTTGTCGCGTTGGCGCATCATGCCGACGACGCGGCGGAAACGATTTTGTTTCGTTTGGCGCGCGGTACGTCGCTTTCGGGGACGCAGGGGATGCAGGAGCGAAACGGACGATTTTTACGCCCGTTGCTGTCTTGGACGAAAGCGGATATCGAAGCATACGCGCAGAAAAATTCGTTGCGCTATTGTGTGGACGAAACGAATTTCGAACGGGAAGCAACGCGTAATAAATTGCGGTTGGACGTTCTGCCTTGCCTTGCGGAGGCTGTACCGGGTGCGACGGGCAATTTGCTTCGTTTTGCCGAGCTCGCAAGGGAGGACGACGGCTTGTTGTACGAATTGTCGCAAGAGTTGTTGACGGAAAACGGCGAAGTACGTTTTTGCGAGAAGAAGCCGCTTTTTCGTCGGGCGTGTTTGTCGGCGATGCGTGCGGTCGGGTTGGAAAAGGATTATACGGCGAAGCATTTGGACGCGTTGTACGCGTTGCAGTCGTCGGAGCGCGGTGCAAGGCTGGATTTGCCTTGCGATATAGAGGCGGTAAGACGGGAAAATACGCTTGTTTTCAGACGAAAAAAAGAGAAACTTTCAACGCCTTTGCCGAAACCGCAGAAATTCGATGAAAGCGGATTCGACGGGGGCAGGTATTTGGTGAATGTTTCTTTTTTGCCGCCGAAAGAGAACGGGGACGAGTGGAAAACGTTGCGGCTGGACGTAGATAAAATTCCTGCGTGCGCGGTGTATAGATTCCGTGCGGACGGAGATCGAATAAAGTGTTTCGGCGGCGCGGGGAAGAGTTTGAAAAAGCTTTTTAACGAGAAAAAGACAGCGACGGAGGAGCGTGCGTATTTGCCGCTTATTGCCGACGCGGACGGTTCGGAAGTGTATGCGGTTTGCGGTGTGGAGATCTCCGAAAAGGTAAAAGTCACGACGGAAACCCGGCGCGTTTTATATATCAGCATAAGAAGAAAGGAGAAGTAAAACAATGAATGAAATTCATCCTAACGTAGATCACGTAATGATCAGTGCGGAAGAAATCGAGAAACGGACGAAAGAAGTGGCTGCGCAGTTGGACAAGCTGTACGAGGGGCGCGTACCCGTCGTGGTGTGCGTTTTGAAAGGAAGCGCGATTTTCTTTGCCGATTTGATTCGGAATATGAAAACGACGTTGACGGTTGATTTTATGGCGGTTTCTTCGTACGGGAACGGCACGAAGTCCACGGGTGAGATCAAGATATTGAAAGATTTGTCCACGGATATCGCAGGACGAGACGTGTTGATTGTCGAGGATATCATCGATTCGGGCAATACGTTGTATCATTTGAAAAGAATGTTGCATTCTCGCGCGCCTGCCAGCGTGAACATCGTGACGCTTTTGGATAAACCGCAAAGACGGGAAATTCCGTTGGAACCCGAGTACGCTTGCTTTGTCATCGAAGACGAATTTGTCATCGGGTACGGCTTGGATTATGCGGAAGAATATCGCAATTTGCCCTACGTAGGGGTGTTGAAACGTTCCGTATACGAAAACGAATAACGCGAAAAACAAAAAGACGGCGCAACCGATCGGGTTGCGCCGTTTGCTTGTCGTCAGCTTTTTATTTAGCGAAGTCTGCCGACGTTAATTGATAGGTCAACGTTCCGAGACCGTATGCGAGAGGAACTTCCAAACGCAACAATGCGTTGCGGTACGTATTCGTTTGCGGATTCGTGATTGCCGCATACCAAGCCGTTTGCGTCGTACCCGAATTTTTTTCGTCGAGGACAATGCTTGCGGGGTAGTATTCAATGGTTTCCTTTACGTCCGCTCCGTCGCGACGATAGGAAAATTCCGTACCTTCTTTCGAGGAAAAGGTCGCTTTAACCTTTTGTCCGACGCTCGCAAAGGGACTGTATACCATAAACGTATAAGAAGAGCTTGCGGACGCCTTAATGCCGCGGAGCGCAAACAACAGCTGTTCGTTGTCTAAATAGGTGTATTTGTCTACGTCCAGCGCGAAATCGTTTTCGCGAACGCTCTCTTTGTCGTTGTTCGTGAGGACGCATTTACCTTCGCCGTTATCCGCATAGGTGGTTTCCACGACGTAATCGTACGTGCTGTAACACTCGCTTAACGACGTCGGCGTAACGGAGCTGAGTCCGGATACGGGGGAATGATTCACGAATTCCTTACGGGAATAAACGGGACGCAATGCGGAGGATTGTTCGAATTGCACTTCCGTAATCGTTTTGTCGTTGAATTCGGCAATTTCTCCGTCGAGCACGAAAACGGCGGTGACGGTCAGTTCCGTTTTATAGCAATAGATTTTTTTGCCGTCGGCGTTCGTTTGCGTCGTGAGTTCCGTTACGTATTTGCCGTTGGTATAATCCAACGAATACGGCGTGTCGGAGTCGTTGCTCTCGTACGTTACGGCATATTCCAATCTTTCGGTAATGTCCTGTTTCGTGGCGGAATCCGCTCTCCAATATTCGCTAAACGATACTTTTTGAGCCGTCGAGCAGGCTGTAAGGCAGGTCGCGCCGAGAAAGAGCGCGAGAATGGATTTTATAGTTTTGCGTTTCATAAATACTCCGTATTTTTTGTACTGTCTAAATTATTATACCACATAATTTTCGATTTGTAAAAACAAAATAGAGAATTCTTGAAAATAAATGTGAAAAAAAGCTGAAAATTTCCTGTGAGATATGGTATAATAGAGAAAAGCATAAGGAGCGAACGATATGAACTTGCTGTTAAAAGCGTATACGCTGTCGCAATGCATGGAAGCAATGGCGGAACAAGCCGCCGCATACGAGGCGTTGGGCGATAAAAATTTGATATTTTGCGAGGATAGATTGACTTTGCTTGCGGAACGCGCGTTGTTGAAACGCACGGGCGGCAGTTTTCTTTCTTCCGTGTCTACGTTTGCTCGTTTTTTGAAATCGGACGCACGGACGATTTCGAAACAAGGCTCGGTTATGGCAGTAGGGGAGATTATGACGCGCAAGCAACGCGAGGGGGCGTTGCAATGTTTTACGAGCACGACTTCCGTCGGCAATAACGCAAAGTGCATTTACGAAACGTTGGCGCAGTTGTCCGCGTCCGAAGTCACGCCGGAAATTTTGAGGGAAAGCCTTTTGCGGCTCTCGGAAGATACGTTGCGGAAAAAAGTGAGCGATTTGGCGGAGATTTACGAGGGGTACGACGCCTTTTTACGCGAAAACGCGTTTTTGGACGAGAGTAAGTATTTGTCGCTGTTGCCCGCGTATTTGCAGGGATACGAGGAGATCGCAAATACCAACGTCTTTTTTCTGTGCTTCGGTTCTTTTACGAAGCAGGCGGCAGGGGCGATACGCGCGGCGGCGAAGTCGGCGAAAAACGTTATCGGCGTGTTTTGCGGCGGCGAAGAGGAACTCTATACGAACGAGTCTGCGGAAAAGTTTGCAAACGTGTGTTCCGAATACGGGAAAGTGCATTTTCGCGGGCTCGGTAAGCCGCTTTTCGGAGAGGCGGAAATATTACGCCGCGGCTTGTTCGATCCGGAACGAGCCGACGGCGCGTTGACGCTTACGAAAAATATACGCCTGTTCGAGGCAGAGGATAAAAATGCGGAGGCGGAATACGTCGCCGCGCAAATTCGCCGCGCGCTCGCGGAACGGGAAGGACTTCGTTATCGGGATATTTCCGTGTTGACAAGCGACGTCGCAGGGTATGCTTTGGCGTTGAAAAAAGCTTTTTCGGAGTATAAAATTCCCTATTTCATCGACGAGAAAAAGTCCTTGAAACGACATCCGCTCAGTCGGTTTTTACTGGATTGTTTCAGGATGGTACGGGAGCGTTTTTCTCCGACGGCGGTGCAGTCCCTTACGCAGAATTTCTTTTTCGGGGAAAGCGACGAGTATCGCAATTATCTTTTGAAGTACGCGAACTATCGCGGAGGCGCGAAGCGTGCGATTAAGACGAACGATTTTGTAACGGCGAGCTTCGATCCGTCCGTTTTGGAATCGGGTAGAGATCGGCTTTTATTGGCTACCCGAAACATAAAGAACAAAGACAAGGGTAGAAATTATTGTAACGTCGTACGCGGTATTTTAGAGGATTTTCAGGCGGAAAAACGACTGGAAGAACTCAGCGACGGTTTACGGGATATTTCGCAAAAGGGGTACTTGTCGCAAATTTATCGCGCGCTCGAACGAGTGTTGGAGGAAGCGGAGCTGTTGACGGCGAACCGCGAAATGACGGTTTCGGAGTTCGAGGCGGTGCTTTCGGACGGATTGGACGCGACGGAAATTTCTTTGATTCCGCTGAAAGCGGACGCCGTATTCGTAGGCGATATTACGGACAGCCGCATCGAAAGAAGTACGGTTTTGTTTGCCATGGGTATGACGGACGCCGTGCCTCGTTCGGGTACGGATACCGCCGTTATTTCCGATAAGGATATCAAGCGGCTGGAAGCGGTGCAAACGAAATTAGAGCCCACGGTTGCGGAGGTGAATGCGCGAAATCGCGAAAGCGCGTGCTTGAATCTTTGTGCCTTTTCGCAGTCTTTGCACTTGTCGTATCCCTTGGCGGCAGACGGAAGCGAACCTGCCGTAAGCGACGTGTTCCGCTATATCGATCGCTTGTTTCGGGGGGAAGGCGGAAAGCTCGCGAGGGAAAAGAAGCTTTCCTCGGAGGATTTTCCGTATGCCTGTTCCGCGCCTGCACCTGCGATTCGGCGACTTCTCGTCGAGAAGAACGAATATGAGCTTTGCCGTAACGATACCAACGCGGAATATTCTTCTCTGTACACGGCGTTGGATAAGCTCGGCGTACAAGAAAAAGACGATTTTTTGGCTGAACGGGTGGGGCAGGTATGCGTCGAGTGCGGCGAGGAACTGTTTTTTCATAACGGAAAAATCTCCCCGACGGCATTGGAAAATTATTTTTCCTGCCCGTTTAAGCATTTTGCGGAACGCGGCTTAAAATTAAAAACGCGCGACGAAACGGCTGTGCTTGCTTTGGATACGGGCAATTTCGTACACGATTTGTTGCAAGCGACCGCGATACAAAGCAAAACGTTGCAAACGGAGGAAGAAGCGCGTGCGTTTGCGAAACGCAAAGGGGAGGAATTGTTGCGAAATTCTATCTATTCGGTACAACAAGATACCGATTCGGGTAGTTATTTTTCCGAACGTTTGCTCGCCGAAGGGGTAGAGGTCGCAACGGCGATGTTTCGACAGATTAAAGGGGCTGCGTTCGAGGTCGAAGCGACGGAAAAGAATATTTCCGCAGAATTTTTTCACGGAAAAGTGGATCGAATGGATTCCACCGATAAATACGTGCGAATCGTCGATTATAAAACGGGTTCGATAGACGATACGCCGCTGTCCTATTATACGGGCAGAAAATTGCAAATGCAGTTGTATATGTCGGAACTGAAAGGGGAGCGAATACCGGCAGGCGTGTTTTATTTTCCCGCGTCCGTTTCTTACAGCGAGGAATCCGTGCTGAAATATCAAATGAAAGGCTTTATGAATAAAGACCGTGAGGCGTTGCTTTGCGGCGACGTGCAGTTGACGGAAGAACGGCAAAGCGAATATTTCCCCTTGTCGTTAAAGGTGAGCGAACGCTCTACGCACGCTATGGACGAGGCTACTTTTCGTGATTTTTTGGATTATTCCGTGCTGGTCGCAAGACAGGGCTGCGAGGAATTGAAAAGCGGATATATTGCGGCGTCGCCGTACGAAAACGGTTGCGAATATTGCAAGTTCGGCGGAATTTGCGGATATCGAAAAGACGTATCCGAGGTGCGTTCGGAAAAGGCGATTAACCCGAAGGAAATCGCGCAAATCGTATGTAAAAAACGGGACGGGGAGGAGTAAGCATGGGCGATAGATTTACGGAAGAGCAACGGCGAGCAATCGAAGCGAGCGGAAGAACAATCGTTTCGGCGTCCGCGGGAAGCGGAAAAACGACGGTAATGATAGAAAAAATCATTCGTCTGATTCGGGACGGTTGCGCCGTGGAGAATATTTTGGCGGTGACGTTCACCAAAAAGGCTGCGTCGCAGATGAAAGAAAAGCTTTGCAACGCTTTGATTAAGAGCATTAATGCCGAGGACGTTTCCAAGGAGCGTAAAAAAGCCTTGAAAGAACAGCTTTCGCAAGTGCCGACGGCGGACATTTCCACCATCCATTCGTTTTGCGCGAAGCTTCTCCGTTCTCATTTTTATACGGCGGAAATCGACAACGCTTTTCGCGTAATCGGCGGCGACGACGCGGAAGGCATTGCGTTGAAAAACGAGGCTCTTAACGAGCTTTTCGAAGAGGGCTACGAGAATAAGGACGAATATTTTTCGCATTTGCTCGGCGCGTATTGGCGAAAAAAGAGCGATACCGCTTTGCGAAATATTCTTGCGGAAACGTACGAGACATTGCGCAACCGTGCGGATTATAGGGAATATTTGCAAAATTCCGCGCTTTACGACGAAGCGATGTTCGAGGCGGTTTGTCGGGATTTGCATGCCTATTTACAGGAGAAATGTCGTTATTATAAGCGGCTCTTGGAAAAGGAAAAATACTTTTTCGAGGGCGAGGGCGTGAAGAACCAAACCGCGTTATCGGGGGAATTGATAGGATATTTGGATTCTCTTTTGTCCGCTCCCGATTATTTTGCCGCGTGTCAATGCCCGTTGCCGTCTTTTACCCGAAACGTAAAACCGAAGGATAACGAGTCGGTTGCTTTGCGTGCGGAAAAATTGGCAGAATTGAAAGACAAAGTAACGGGGATCTATAAAAGCGAACTTTCCAAGACGAAATCGAAAGAGGAAGAATTGCAAAATTTTCTTCGGGCGGGAAAAACGGCGGCGGCTCTCGCCTCGGCTTTGTTGCGCTTCGACGAATTGTATGCACAGCTGAAACGGGAGCATAACGCGCTCGATTACAACGATTTGGAGCATAAAGCACTTGCTTTGTTGAAAAACGAAGAAATCGCCGCGGAATTAAGGGAAAAATACACGTACGTATTCGTAGACGAATATCAGGACGTGAATCCCGTGCAGGAGGAGATTATTTCTCGGCTTAGCGGAGAGAATTTGTTTTTGGTCGGCGACGTGAAACAGTCAATTTACGGTTTTCGCGGCAGTAAGTCGAAATTTTTCGTGCAGAAACAAAAGGAATTTTCGGAGAACGGCGGCAACGCACTCGCTATGACGCGTAATTTCAGAAGCAGCGACGCGGTGTTGGATGCGGTAAATTCACAGTTTTCTCTTGCAATGAATTTGGATACCTGTTCGGTGGATTATAAATCGGATTCTTATATGGAGAGAGGGGGCAGGTATAAGGCGAATGACGGGAGAGTGCAAATACACGTGGTGAACGAAGACGAAAAAACGTTTTCCGAAACGCGCGACGTGTATTCCGTCGAGGCGAAAAGTAAATCGAAAAACAAAGCCGCGGAAAGTGCCGTCGCCCGTACGATTCGACATATTATCGAGCAGGAGTGCGCCTCCACCTATTACGATCCGGAGACGGAATCGTATCGCCGCGTGACGTATTCGGACATTGCCGTGTTGTCCAGAAAGAAACAGGGACAAATTGCGAAAACGGTGGCGGCTCTTTCCGAAAGCGGCATTCCCGTGACGGCGGCTGCCGCCGTCAATATTTGCGAGTATGCGGAAATAAAAACGTTGATCGACGTCTTGTCGCTGATCGACAACGCGCAACAGGATATACCGCTTTGCAGTGCGCTTTGCTCGCCTATGGGAAATTTGACGGCGGACGATTTGGCAAAAATTCGTTTGGCGTATCCGGACGAGGGCTTTTTCCGTACGGCTTGCGAAAAATACACGGCGGAAAAGACGGACTTTCTGTCGGAAAAATTGCGAAAATTCTATGCGTATTTTCAATCTCTCCGTTTGTTATCCGACGTGTCGGACGCAGGAGAGTTGCTTGTGAAAATTTTGTCGGATACGCGTATGGAGGCGACTCTTTTGTCGCAGAAAAACGGAACGGCGGCTTTGAAACGAATCCATCGCTTTATCGAGGAAACGAACGCGGAAGAACCGTTGTCCGTACACGCTTTTTTGGAGCGATTGCGCGATTTGGATTATACGATAGAGTGCAGCGAAAACGGCGGAGATGATTCGGTAAAAGTGTTGACGATGCATTCCTCCAAGGGGTTGGAATATCCCGTCGTCATCGTGGACGATTTAAGCGCGAGTTTCCGCGGTGCGGACGGCGGCGACGTGCTTGTGGAAGAGAAATACGCGCTTGCGCCGCGTGCCTACGACGAAACGACGATGATAAAATATCCTACGCTTTTACGGCGGTTGCACGAGAAACGGGAGCAGTTAAGTTCGATCGCTGACGAGCTGAATCTCTATTACGTTGCTTTGACGAGGGCGAAGTACGGTTTACATTTGATTTTTAAGAAGATTCCCGAAATGCCCGACGTGCGATACGCTACCTCTTTTGCGGAGTTTACCGATTTCGACGTTTGGCAGAAATATTTCGTCCGCGACGAGTGGATCGATTTGGAGAAACAGGATAGAATGCCGCTTGCGTTCCGCCCGGACGAGACGCTCGCCAAGAAAATCGCGGACGCTTTTTTATGGCGGTACGAATATGCAGGGTATGAAAATCTGCCGGTAAAAAGTTCGGCGACTGCGCTTTTGGACGGAGCGGAATATAAGGCGGATTCGGACGGCGGCGCGTTTGTAGAGGCGGATTTCGACGCAGATACCGATAAGGATAGCGGCGTTGCGTACCATGCTTTTTTGGAGCGTTTCGATTTTTCGATATTGCGGCACGAGGAAAATCTTACGGAAAAGATCGAGGAACTTCGCACCTGTATGCTTCGTGAAAACGTTGTCGGGGCGGAGCGGCTCAGCACGGAAAAATTGACGGAGATTTTGCGTAATCCCGTGTTTAAGAGGTTGCTCGATAAAAGATTATATAAAGAACAGCAGTTTCTGGTTTCGTTGCCGATACGGGATACGTATGCATTGAAGTCGGAGTTTTCCGAAGAACTTCAGGCGAAAGGCGGCGAGGAAGAAATGATCTTTCAAGGCGCACTGGACTTGCTTGCCGTGGGGGAGGAAGCGGAGATTGTCGATTATAAGTATTCTCGCAAAAACGCGAAGAGTCTGCGTGCGCATTATAAGCCGCAGTTGGATTTATACCGTCGTGCCGTGTCGAAGATTTTGAAATTACCTTCGGAAAAGATACATTGTACGATTGTGAATATTTATTACGGATTCGAAGTGAACATGGATTAAGTTTTCCGGGTAAGTCGGTCGCAACGCATTTTTTGTCTTGCGACCGACTTTTGCGAATTTAGAAAATAATTTTTTGCATTTTGGGTGAAAAACAGTTGATATTCTAAAAAAAATGTGCTATACTACATAAGCAATTTATGAAGCGGCCCGTTGGTCAAGCGGTTAAGACACCACCCTCTCACGGTGGTATCATGGGTTCGAGTCCCGTACGGGTCACCAAAGCGAAAAAAGGATAGGCAAGTGTGCCTATCCTTTTTTTTGCGTAGGAAGAACTCGATTGCAGAAAAAACGGCACGGTAAGTGTTTAGGTTTGTGGGCACGGAAACGTTTTTTATAAAGGTGTTAAACAAAATTTACGGGCGAAATCGGGAAAGATTTTTGCAGTGAAAACAACATTCGAAAAGTGGCAGGATATTGCAATAGATTGGTCGGATTTTGAAATATTTCCCCTATTGACATTCCGCGAAAATATGATACAATATTTATAAAAATATATACTGAGGAGGCACCCCATGGGGTGTTTGCTACACGTAGCAAACAAAGGTTCTTAAACAGAAATAAAAACGGAGGTTTATAATAGTATGGAAAAGAGGAAGAGAAGCGTACTTTCCGTGTTTTTTGCCGTTGTATGTTGTATTTGCATGCTGTTCGGCGTGCGCGTATCGTTTACGACGGCAGATGCGGCGGGTACGGAAGTATCTATTACCGGTGATAAATTGAGTGTTTATGCCATTGAGAATGAACTTATGAAGCCTCGTGTGCATATTACAATCGACGGAAGCGATTGGTCGTCGGCGAAGGATAGCACGGGGTTGCAGTCTAATACGTATGCGGAAGGCTTGGATACGTTCAAGGGAATGACCTATGATACGGGTTCGTCGAATACGTATGCTTCGCTGGACGTGTACTTTAATTTGTGGGGAATGCTTAATGGCAGTATGATTCTCAATACGGCTAACGCGACGGAGATTTCCTTTGCAAAAGGTACGAAATTCCCTTCGTCTGCGTATACGCAAAAGGGCGAAGGCGCGGTATACGTGCTTAGCCAAGCGGTGACGTTTACGAAGCAGGAAGACGGCACGTGGAGCCGTACCGTGACGGTGGAAACCACGACGGTCGAGGTGGACGCAACGATTACGGACACAAACATCTCTTGGTGGGAAAGTCAACAAAATGCCTATTGGTTGAAAATTTCGTTGGACGGTAAAAATTTATTGCCGAAAGACGGCGGTGCGGAATATTATGCGAACGACCACGCAACGCAAAACGGGGTGGATTTTGCGGAATATATTTACATCAACGGCGTGTCTGTGCGTTCCGCATTGACGGCAAATGCAAACGGTGTGACGAACTATGTCGGGATAGAGGCGCCGTTTCCGAACGGTGGAGTATATGCACCTGTTTCGGTTCGGATCACGGCAGAAGCGTTGGAAGTAAAAATCATGAAGGAGTATGTCAACAGCGAAAAGAAATTTTCTATTTGCTTGAAATCCGGTTTCGAATGGGAAAATACCGACGGGGAAAAACTCGTTTTGAAAGCAGACGTCTATTATGCGTATAACAGCGACGGAGAGCTCGAAAAAGATTATAAAGAAGTCGATTTGACGGATTCCGTAACGTTGACGGAGAATGAAGATTACAGAACCGCATATAAAGTAACGCATTTGACGCTTTCGTTTGGCGGTAAGAATTTGTTGCCGAGCGACGGCAAGACTGCGTATTACGTAAACAACAACGAAACGCAAAACGGCATGGACTGGGCGGAATATTTGTATATCAACGGCATTTCCGTGCGTTCGGTTCTGACGGCAAATACAAGCAGTCAAACCTATACGGGTACATTGTTCCCGTTGACCAACGGCGGCGTGTATGCACCGATTTCCGTGTACGTAGAGCAAACGCAGATTATTATCGCAATCATGCAAGAGTACGCGGATTTCGAGAAGTTTACGTTGACGTTGAAGAAAGGCTTCTTGTGGAAAAACACGGACGGGGAAAATCTGACGGTGACGAAGGATATTACCTTCCGCTACGAGAGCGGTCATTTGCTCCGCGACGATAAACAAGTCGTGTTGACCGTCAATTCCCTCGGAACGTCGCAGACGATGGTTTGCGATAAAAACAGTCAGGCGGATTTGTCGGAAATCGTAGACAACGACAAGGTGTTGCTCGGCATATTGCAAGACGGAAAAATGTATCCCGCAAAGACGTATGCCGTAGGGGAGAGTTCCGTTTCGGTGGACGTTGCCTTGGCGGACTTTGCTTTGGCAAACGGCGCGTCTATTCGCGCGATAGGCGATTCGGGGATTCGTTTCACGTATCGATTCGCTTCCGCCGACTACGATGCGTATAAAGACTTTATTACGGAGCTCGGTATCATCTTACTTCCTACCGACACGTTGGGCGACAGCGCGTTCACGATGGAGAACTTTACGGCAGGGGAAAACCTCGTCGTTGCTGAAAACGGAAAAACGAAACAGTTGCTCAATGAAAATACGGGGGCATACGAATACATTCTTCGACTTACGAAGATTAAGGAAGCGAATTACGCGAGAGCGTTCTCCGCGAGGGGGTATTTGAAGGTGACCTATGCGGACGGCACGACGGCGTACGTCTACACGCAATACACGGAAGAAAACAACAGCCGTTCGATTGCGGAAGTGGCGCAACGTTGTGCGGACAACGTCAACGGAAAGGGCGAATATCATTCGATGTCGAGCGAGGCGCAGACGAACGTCGATAAATACATTTCCGGCGGTTCGGAAAAACCTTGGAAAAATTACGAAATCGTCGTGGAAAATTTGACGGTCGACGCGATTAAAGCGGCGTATACGCAGGCTTTGGCTTTGACGGACGCACAGTTGAAAGGCTACGGCGACGTCGTGATTCGATTGCCGAGCGGCACGTTGGAATTGACGGAAACGTTACAATTCGAGGGCGGCAGAGTGCACGGCAGAGAGATCCGTTTCGTCGGCAACGATACGACGATTTCCGGCGGTAAAACATTGAGCGCGACTTGGTCGGTATACGATAGTTCGAAAGGCATTTACAGTGCAAACGTGGGCAGCTTCGATGCGATTCGTCAGTTGTACGTCAACGGAACGCCGGCAACGCTCGCACGGACGGCAAACGTTTCGGCAACGAGAAACAAAACGACCTCTACGACGTTTAAGGTGAAAAAATCTGCGTTGAGCGGTTTGACCGTGAGCGGCAGTATGGAAATTTCTTCTTTGGAGAAATGGGCGCAAAGCTATGCGGTCGTGGAAAGTGTAACAACTGCTTCTTTGGGGTATTATTACGAATTTACGCTTACGGATAATTCGAAGTACGTATACGAAACGGCGGAAGGTTATATGACGACGAGCCCTACGATATTCTTGCAGAATAATTTGAATTTCTTGGACGAAGCAAACGAATTCTATTACGATTCGGCGAGCGGTACGCTCTATTATAAACCGGCGGACGGCGTGAATATGAGTACGGCTACGTTTACCGTCCCCGTGGCGGAAACGATTTTGACCACGCAAGGTATGGTGAAGGACGTCGCGTTTGAAAACATTACGTTTGCGTATTCGAGCTTCAACGAGCCTGCAACGTACGGTTACCGCGAAACGCAAGGGGGCTTATATAAGGCGCACGACGGATATTACAAGTTATTGCCTTGCGCGGTGGTGGCAGATTCCCACAACGTACGCATTGAAAACTGTACTTTTACCTGCGTCGGCGCGAACGGCATCGGTGTGGAACGAGGCGCGAAGAATTGCGTTTTGAACCGTAACACCTTCTCGTATACGGCAGGTTCGGCGGTGCGCGTAGGGGATTGCAACGATTGGAATTCCGTACTTCCTACGAATATTACGGTTGCGAATAACAAAGTAGAGCATTTCGGTTTGGTTTACGGCGGTGCTCCCGGGATTATGGTCGGTTTTGCCGATACGGTGACGATTTCGGACGGTTGCTATTCGGGTATTTCCGCAGGCTATGGCTGGACGAACAACGAAAACTCGCAACACAGAAATTATACAATCTCGTATAATCGTATTTCCGACGTGATGAACGGCGTATTGCACGACGGCGGCGGTATTTACGTGATGGGTAAGTTCGTTGCGGAAACGAACAACTCGATTGCGTATAACTACGTAGAAATGAGCGATAGCTGTATCGCGGCGATTTATTTGGACGAAGGTTCGTCTTATTATACGGTGAAAGATAACGTACTCGTTATGAACGTGAAATCGGAAGAATCGGCGGCGATTTTCCTGCATAACAACGTTCAAAGCGGCGATACGTCAAACGGTATGCGTGAGATCTCGGTGACGGGGAACTATTTGCAAGACAATAACGGTTCTAATAAAGCGTGCGTATACAAGTACGCGATAGACGGGACTAAAAACAACGGTAGTTATGCGTATATCGGGGAAATCGACTACGATAATCCGACGAATACGTGGAACCAAACGATTTGCGATGCGATTGGGTTGCAAAGCGGCGTTATTGCGAGATAAAGGAGAACGAGAAATGGACAGATATAACAATGTAGAGATCGAAATTCTCTTTTTGGACGACGAGGATATCCTTACGGGGAGCGTAGAGGATAACGAAGATCCGAGAATCGATTTGTTCGGTTGATAAAATGACAGAGGTTGACTTATGACGAATAAAGAATGGTTTAAGCAGGCGAAATACGGAATGTTCGTGCATTTCGGTTTGTATTCCGTATTGGGCGGCGAGTATAAAGGGAAGCGTATGGGCAGTACGATAGGGGAATGGGCGCAAGCCTATTTCCGTATCCCCAACGCGGAGTACGAACAGCTGGCAAAGGCGTTCAATCCGATCTTCTTTAACGCGGACGAATGGGTGTCCGTCGCACAGGACAGCGGTATGAATTATATGGCGGTGACAAGTAAGCATCACGAAGGGTTCGCGCTGTTTCATTCCCGTGTGGACAAATTCAACGTCGTGGACGCGACGCCGTTTAAGAGGGATATCATCGACGAGCTTGCCAACGCATGCGCGAAGAAGGGTATGAAGTTCGGTTTGTATTATTCGCAGGCGCTCGATTGGAGAGAACGCAACGCAGGCGGTTGGGGCAAGGAATGCGGTTTGAACGTAGACAACATGCCTTGGGGCAACACGTGGGATTTTCCCGATAACGAGGGTAAGGATTACGCCGAGGTGTTTGAACGGAAAATCAAGCCGCAGGTGAAAGAAATTTTGACGAATTACGGGGATTTGTGTTTGATTTGGTTCGATACGCCGCTTACGATCAATGCGGCGCAATCGCTGGAATTGTACGAGATGGTGAAAAAATATCAGCCGAATTGTTTGATCAATTCTCGTATCGGCAACGTGGAGGGAATCAAGTACGATTATACCAGTTGGGGCGATAACGAAATTCCCGAAACGTATCAGGACGGAGGTTTGTTGTTTGAAACGCCGGCTACGCTCAACGATACGTGGGGGTATAAGCCGTACGATCAAAACTGGAAATCCGCCGAAGAAGTGGCGCGGATCAAAAAACACTTGAACGAGCGCAATGTGAATTATCTTTTGAACGTGGGGCCGGATTATTTGGGAAGAATCCCCGCGCCCAGCGTAGATATTTTGAAAGCGGTAGCTCGACTCGACAAATAAAGACAAAACGCGTGAAAAAGGTAGACTATGAAATACGGTTATTATTTGCGTGACGCGGATCAAATGAAGCAGATTTATTTAAGCGAGGACATTTATATGTCCGAGCAAGCGGAATTTCACGACAGTATCGAATTTATTTTCGTGCTGGAAGGGGAAATTCTGGCGAAAATCGGGGAGGAATCCGAAACGTTGAGCGCAGGAATGATTTGTTTCGTGAACAGCTACGAAAATCACTGTTACAAACCGTTGACGGAACGGACGAACGCATACGTGTTGGTGCTTAGTCGCGAATATACGCGTACTTTTCAGGAACTGTACGACGGAATGTTTTTCAATACGTTTATGTTGAATACGAAACGTAACGAGAGCCTTTTCGACCTGATGCGGACGTGGATCGGCATCGAGGAAAAAACGTATTTGAAAAATTTGGCGTATGCGAATTTATTGTTTGCGACGCTTATCGACAAATACGGTTTGGTACGGCATAAGCGCATGCAGTCCGACGCGGTGGTGAAGCGTATTTTGACGTATATTCACGAGCATTATTTGGAGGTCATTACGATGAAAAGCATGTCGGAATCGATAGGCTATTCCGCCGACTATTGTGCTCGCGTAATGAAAAAGCTGAATTACGATTTTAAGACGTACGTATTTTTGTTGCGGTTTCGAAAAGTACGGGAATTGACGGCGGATTCCACGCTGCAATACACCGTGAAAGAAATCGTGGCGAAATGCGGATTCGGCACGATGTCTACCTTTTATCGGGCGAAAAAGAAAATGGAAGAAAAAGGACTGATTTAGGAGTAAATATGAAAAAGGTTATCACAGTTTCGATTATCGGCGTCGGGGCGCGCGGAGGCGAGGCATACGGTCGATATATGTATCGGTTGAAAGATAAGTACAAAATCGTAGCTTTGTGCGACGTCAACGAAGAACGCTTGGAAAAATACGGCAATACGTACGAAGTGCCGACGGAAAATCGTTTTACGGACGAGGAAACGTTTTTTCAAAAACGCAGAAGCGATTTGATTTTGATTACGACGTCGGATAAATTGCACGTGCGTATGGCAAAGCGTGCGCTGACGCTCGGATACGATATTTTATTGGAAAAACCCATTTCCGACGACGTGCAGGAGCTTCGCGAATTGTTGGAAACGGCACAAAAGACGCAATCGAAGGTTCTGGTTTGTCACGTTTTGCGCTATACGGCGATGGTGAAAAAGTTGAAAGAGATTTTGGATTCCGGCGCGATCGGAAAATTGATTTCCGTCGATCATACGGAAAACGTCGTATTTTGGCACGAGGCGCATTCCTACGTGCGCGGAAATTGGAGAAATCGTCAAATCGCCGCGCCGATGATTATGGCAAAGTGCTGTCACGACTTGGATTTGTTGCAGTATTTCGTCAACAGTCGTTGCAAATCCGTGGCTTCGATGGGAAGTTTGGCGTTTTTCAAGAAAGAGAATCAACCGAAAGGCGCGACGGCGCGCTGCGTGGACTGTCCGCATAAGGAAACCTGTCAATACAGCGCAAAACGGATTTACATAGACGAGTGGAAAAAACTCGGTTGTCCTTCGGCTTCCGTTCCGCAAATTATGGTGACGGACGTTTTGCCCGTGACGGAGGAGGCGTTGACGGAGGCGATTGCAAACGGAAAATACGGGCGTTGCGCGTTCGATTGCGACAACGACGTGGTGGACAACCAAACCTGTATCATGCAATTCGAAAACGGGGTTACCGCGACGTTGAAAATGGAGGCGTTCGTAAAACGCGGCGGCAGAGATATTCGCTTCTTCGGTACGGAAGGCGAGTTGGATTTGATCGAGAGCAACGATACGATTACGTTGCGTCGATATCTGGAAGAAGATAAAGTTTGGCATATTTCGGATATCGCCGAGGATTTGGAAGGACAGCACGGCGGCGGCGACCACGGCATCATTAACGAGCTGTACGAGATTTTGACTTCGGATAAACCGCAGATGGAAACGGCGTTGGAGGCTTCGGTGGAAAGCCATTATATGGCACTCGCCGCGGAAGAGTCGAGATTGAACGGCGGTCGTTTAGTGGAAATCGAAAAATACAGAAAAGAATAATCGTGAAAGACGAGAGGGATAAATTATGAAGAGAAAAAGACTTTGCAAAAACAGAAAAGTCGGTATACTTTGCCTCTTTTGCGTATTGGTATGCGCGTTGTTCGTAGCCTTCGGAAACGTGAAGACATTCATGCCGAGTTTGGCGGAAGAAACGAAGGAAGCGCGTATCACGGGCGTTTCGTTCGGGACGGGGGATATGAACCTTTTGGTTTTCAGCGTTTCGGGGACGGATTATCCGACGGTGAACGGGGCAGACGACACGACGTTCAATTACGAGGTAACTTACGCCCGATTGAGTAGCCTTTCCTTTTTTGAGAAAGTAAAAGCGGACGGGAAAACGTTGGCGAGTATTTACGACGGAGTGGACGGAAACGGCACGAAGTATTATATCAATTTGTTCCAAGTTTCCAATACGTTCGCGTTGCATTTGCCCGGATATTCGGCGTCGTCCGCGCTTTCGGAAATTGTCGTCGAGGCAGGTTGCCAATTCCCCGCTTACAACGCGGACAACGGGTGTTACACCGTTTCGAGCGACGTGCGTTTCGTGAAAGAGAACGGCGTTTGGAAGCAAAAGTTGGACTACGTAACGAACGATGTAACGGTCAACGGACTGGTATACGGCAATTGGAATTTGAATTATTTGGTCATTACGTTGGACGGAACGGATTATCCGCAGAACGGCGCAAATCCCGATTTGCAGAATTACAAAATAGACGAGAGCGTCTTGGCGAGTATGGATTTCTTGGATAAAATCCGTTTGGACGGTATGACGCTGCGCGAGATTTATGCGAAAAACGCTTCCAATACCTATCGAGATTACGTTTTGAATTTATTTCAAATGCACGGGACGATAGGGTTTCCGATTCCCGGATATTACGCGACGAGCGTGATTTCGGAAATCGTTGTGGAAAAAGGTTGTCAATTCCCTTCGTACGAGTACGTGACGAAAGGCGGCACGGCGCGTTGTTACATGACCTCGAAAGAGGTAATAGGCGTGAAGGGCACGGATTCGAGCTATACTTTGTTCGAGGAGTGCGACGAAAGCAAGCCTGCCGTGTTGGACGACAGCATCACGGTAACGGCGACGAGTGTGGAGTATCGGTTCGATATTCGTCTGAATCGCACGGGCGCACGGCCTGCCGAGGAATACGTGGAAGATTCCGCGGGAGAATACGTTTCGATTAACGGCGTGACGTTGTCGGAAATCAATGCGGAGGAGAAATACGCGACCGCAAAATGGCGGTATTTGGGCGGCAGATATTATTTGCAGGTCGTTTTATCGGCGGAATACGAAGGCGACGCGAAAATTTTGAACGAGGAAAACTATTTTGCTGGGAATCGAATCTCGTTGAACGAAAATTTGCTTTTGCCGAGCGGAGAGAAACTCGGAAACAGTTTCGTTTTACACGTGTATCGCACAAACAGCGTGACGGAGATCGTAGACGAGGATTTGCAAGAAGAAAACGTTTACGTGGAGAATATATCCGCAGGCTATGACGTCAACGGCGATTTTAATATTTGGATTACGTTCAGCGAAGAAATTTCCGCAGGTATGCGTTTATTTTTGGCAAGTCCCGACAGCTTCGGAAAAACGCAGTTGAAACCCATGAACAGTCAGTCGATTATGTATTACGACGACGAGTTGGCAAAGAATTTTATCAGCGGCGGTTATAAATCCGCGTTGCTCGACAAAGTGCTTGTCAACGGCGTTTCGCTCGGGGAATGGTTGGCGTACGATTCTACGCCCGGCTATTTGACGGCGGTTATGGTACATTACGGACAGGTGACGCAAAAGACGATGTCGATCGTTTGCGATTTGGCGGACGACGGAAGTTGGGCGACGGATATTTTCAATTCCGCAACGGAAGCGTATAAGAACGGCGGATTGACCGTTTCGGTGAAGGCGGGTATGCGTTTCCCGACCGGAAAGGTTACGCGTACGGACGCGGATTACCGATATGTCGACGGCGCGTGGAAAACGATCGTTGACGAATTCGGCGTATATTATGCAGGGAAGAAAGTAGAAAACGGACAAACGATGGAATCGGAACTTCGCGCCAATCTCGGCGATATTCACGTGGAAGGAAACGAAGCGTATACCTTCGAGGAAACTCGTACGGGCGACGTGGTGCGTTTCGTCATAAAGGCGGAAGGAAAACAGGTATTTGCTTTTTTCGTCAAGGAAACGATTGAAAACGCGTCCGAAGACGGTCAGGGCTTCGGGTGTACGGCAACGACGCAAAGCTCGTTTGCGGTAGGTGCGTTGGCGTTTGCATTCGGTTTGGTTGCATATATCGGTAAAAGGAGAGAAAAAGATGCGTAAGATAAAAACAATAACGCTTTGTATCGCTCTTGCGAGCGTATTCGGGTTGTCGGGGTGCGTAGGCAATTCGGCATATACGCTCGGCGACTATACGTATAGAAAGACGAGTGCCGAGTTGTTGACGTTTGAAAGCTCGGACAGCGGTTTGGACTTTTTTTTGAACGATTATTTTAAGCGACACGTAGGCTACGTGGACGAGAACGGCGAGGACTGGAAAGTGACCAGTGTAAAAGCCGGCGTCAATGCACGCGATTTCTTCTATCAGGAATGGAACTCGTTGGCGTTCTACTATTTCAACAGTTTCGACGGATTGGAAACCGATCGATTGAACGGGATTCGCTCCCGTTTGGCGTCCATTCCCGTGGACAATTACGGAAACGTTTGGGCTTCGGACGATAACACGCGCGACGCTTTGCAAGATTTGACGAACGCGCAAATTCAGAGTTTGGGTTGGCCGTTTCCCGCCACGACGACGGAATACACGGGCGGACGCGCGACGAGTTGGGATTTCAACGGGAACGATAAATCGGATTGGACGAGCAACATTTCGGCGGTCGTAGAGGCAGGCAGCGGTTTGTATGCAGGCACGACGGAAACGGATTTGACGAGCGTGGAATTCGTTTCGCCGCTGTTGGACGGAAAAAACGGTATGTTCCCGATTTATACGCAGTATTGTCCGATTTTGGAACTCGATTTGCGTATGTATACGCAAGATTATAAGAATATCGAGGATATTTATATTTGGTATAAAAACGACGCAAGCGAAAGTTGGTCGGAAGAGAAGCGTGTTTCCGTAGGGGAAGAAGGTTTCTTGGATTACGCGTTTACGTCCGTATACGAACATATTTTGTATTTGCCCATGTATGCGCAGGAAGGTTGGAGCTCGGACGAGAAAAAGACGATTTCGCAGATAAAAGTGGAAGTGAAAGCGAAAGAAGAAAAAACGCTTTCGGGAAAATTCGGTTTGAATTACGTCCATTCCTCGTTCGATACGCGACATACCAACAATAATACGCTGTTTATCAGCTCGTTGCGGTTGGATTACGATTATACGGGCGACGTCGAATTTTTGAAAGAGAATATCGTCAAGGCGAGAAAGGCAATGAATTTCTTTATGCAAATGTACGATTCTCAACGGCATTTGAATAATCAGGCGTATTTGTACGGTCACGACGGCGACAAAGGCAGACCGATCGATATGCTCTATCAAAAGGTTGCCAACAGTTTGACGAACGGCTACTGGGATATTATGTTTATGCCGCAGTACGACTTCCAGTCCAACGTATATTTCTACAAAGCTCTGGTAGATATGGCGTATTTGGAAAGCGTGGCGGAACAATGGGACGAAGACGTGGACAAATCGTTGTCCGCCGTAAAAACGGCGGCTCGGCAGCAGGGGTATTCGACGGCGGAATATACGTACGATTCGAAGAGCTTGCAAGAGATTGCAAACGACGTGTTGGGTGCGCTTCGTCAAGAAACGAACGACCAAACGCATACGGGTTTCTTCGATAAAGAAACGGGGCGTTTCATCGCCGGATACGACGTATACGGGACGAAATACGATTACGGGTATACGGCTTGGAATATGGAAGCGATCGTCGCTGGCGTCGCTTCCGACGAGCAGGCAAAATCCATTATGGACTGGATCAGCGGCAAACGCATCGTGGAATCGGACAGAGGCACGGAAGATCAGGCAGGTTCGGTAGGCGACGATATTTACTTCTACGAGCTTGCACCCAGAACGATCACGAAGAACGAGAAAGGTCTGTATAACGGGGTATACGACGAAATAGACCACGCTTACGGAACGCAACAGTGTCAATTCGGCGGCGCGATTATGTATACGTCGTATTACGATTTGCGTGCGAGAATGTCCGTTTACGGCACGGAGGACGCATTCGGCCGTTTGAAAGGCATTCAAAGCTGGTACGAGAAAGTGTATGCGTTTAGCGTGGAGAACAACGTTAAAAAACAGGATTTCTATTGGGATTATTACGAATCGACGGGATATACTTCGCAATGCAGTTGGCGTACGGGCGGCGTAGGCGGTACGATCGGTATCGAAGGCGAATTTTTGGAATCGTTATTGCCTGTGGCGGCTGTGCCGTATGCATTCTTCGGGTTGCAGGGCGGCGGCGACGTGTTGACCGTTTCTCCCGAACTTCCGGAGTCGTTATCCTATTGGAAGATGGAGAATTTGGCGTTCAATTTCGTGAAGTACGATTTGACGGCGTTGCATAACGCAATTTCGATCAATTCGGTACGCGGCGACGCAACGGGTTTGCAGGTGCGGTTGGAATTGAGCGAACCGAGTTCGAATTACAGCGTATACGTGAACGGCAGAAAGACGTCGGACTATACGGTGGAAGACGGAAAAGTCATCGTTATCGTACCATTTACGTCGGTAACGGTTGAAGTAAAATAATAAAAATTTTTTCGCGAGGAGGAAAAAATATGAAAATCAAAAAAGCATTATCTTTAGTGGTTGCCGGGCTTTTGCTCGGGCAGACGATGGCGTTGACGGCTTGCGGAGGCGGCGGCGATCCGTTTGAGGATCAGACCGACGTAACAGGAAAATATAACATTACGGTCGGTTATAAAGACAGCGACGGCGGCAAAGTCGTGCTCGACGCATTGAAAAAGAGCTACGAAGCGAAACATTCCGACGTGAATATCAAGCTGAAGAGCTACGGCGATACGTTCGATACGTTTATGAACCAGAACTGGGCAAACCAAAGCAACATTCCCGACGTGCTTTGGATGCCCGATAACGAATTCGCCGGTTGGGCGGCAGGCGGTCACTTCTTGGATTTGAGAAGTTATTACGAGTCCGACAGTTCGACGTCGTACAGTTTGTATTACGATTCCATGTTGGATTGTGCGTCCTATTCGGGAGAGTTCAAAACTTTAAGCGAGGATTCCGACGCAAAATACGGTTTGTATTTCGCACCTCGCGATTACAACAAAATCGTCATTGCGATTAACAGGGACTTGTTTGAATCCTACGAAGTCGAAGTACCGGATACGAGCGAGGGTTGGTCCATGACCGATTTCTTCGCACTTTGTACGGAAATAGGCGCGAAGATTAAAGCGCGCGTCGACGCGGGCGGAGAAGCCGCATTGCAGGCGAGCGCGAACAGCGCGGTATTCTTCCAGCTTTCCAGCGAAGTGGTGTATACGACGATGTTCAATGCCATGGGCAGCGACGGCATTATCGACGAAAGCGGCAATCTGGTATTGGATAACGAAAAGAACAGTGAAATTTTGGATACGTATTACAACGAATTGACGGCAGGAGAATATAAACTTAGCACGAATCCTTCGGACTTCGAACGCGGACTGTGCTTTATGCGTTGTATCGTACGTCCCACGGCAGTGGATTTGCAGGCATATCTCGACAATATGGACTTCTTGCCGTTCCCTGCCAAAAAAGCGGACGGAAGCGTTGCGATCGGTACGGGTTGTTCCGGGTACGGTATTTCCAAGGTGCATGCCGAGGACGAACAGACGGTTAACGGCGTGACGAAAAAGATGAAGGATTTGGCTTGGGATTTCATTAAATACGTTATCAGCGAAGAAGGACAGGAAATTGCAGGGGAAACAGGTTTGTCCGTCCCCGTATTGAAGTCTTTGGCGGAAAACGGTAAATGGAGAACTGCTATCGGGAGTTCGTTGAACCACGACGCATTCTTGGCGGGTGACGAATTGATTTTGGATACGTATAACGTATTCGAGGCGAAGCTTCGCAATAAGTTGCGTCCGCACGTCGTAAGCTTTTTCGACAAAATGTCCAATAAGAACAACGGGAAACCCGAGAACAGAGCGCAGGCATTGAAAGAATGTAAAGAGCAGTTTGAAGCGGCGAAGCTCTAAGGAGTACGCATGGAAAGTATGGAATTTACGACGAGTACCTGTGAGGCAGGCGAAAAGCCTGCCTCGGCAAGGCGTCCGCAAAAGTATTCTTTTCGGAAGTTTAAGAAAGACTACGCAGGTATGATTTATGTTTTGCCGACTTTGATAGGCATTTTGATTTTTACGTTGATTCCGATGTTGGTATCGTTAAATTACAGCTTTCACGAAATCGACGTAACCAATCAATCCGACCCGATCGGCGCATTTACGCTTCAAAATTACGCGCGTATTTTTACAAAGAGTTGGAAATATAAAGGCGATTGGATTTCGGTATCGAATTCCTTGTTTATTACGTTTCGATACGCAGTCGCGACGGTGTCGGTCAGTATGGTCGGTTCGTATGCGCTCGCATTGTTTTTGAATAAGGAGTTGAAGGGAATCGGCGCGTTCCGCGTGTTGTACTATTTGCCTTGTTTGATTCCTGCGGTTGCAGGGACGTTGTTGTGGAATAACGTCACGGACCAGAATTTCGGGTATATCAATTTGATTTTGACGCAGCTCGGTTTACCGAAGTATACGTTTTACTCGGAAGCGAATACGGTATTCCCGACGATTTTGATAATGGGCGTGTTCGGCTGGGGCGGCAATATGGTTATGTGGTTGGCGCAGATGAAGAATATTCCCAGAGAATATTACGAGGCGGCGGATATCGACGGGGCGAGCAAGCTTCGTCAGCTTGTGAACGTCACGATTCCGATGACGACTTCTATGGTGTTCTATATTTTGATAACGAGCATCATCAACGCTTTGCAGGTGTTCGGGTCGTATTATCCGTTGATCAACGGTAATAATCGTTCGGAACTGAATTTCATCGTAATCAAAATTTACGATACGGCTTACGTAGAGCACGATTGGGCGTATGCCTGTGCGTTATCGTGGTTGTTGTTCGTGGTGATCGGGCTGTTGACGACTTTGATTTTCAAAACGAGCAAATGGGTATACTACGGCGACGAGAATTGACGGGAAGGAGAAAGTGCGAATGAATATGAAATCATCTACCAAAAAGACGGTGGGGAAAGTCGCTTATTATGCATGTCTTTGCCTGTTTTCCGTCATATTTCTCTTCCCGATTTATTGTATGGTTTTGCAGTCGATCGTGCCGGATTCCTATTTCAGCGGAATGCCGACGTTGGTTCCGAAGAGTTTTAATTTTTCGACGTACACGCAGATTTTTAACGATGCGAAATATTTATACTATTTCAAGAATACCGTAATCGTCTGCATTTCCAATATATCGGGCGTATGCATAGGCTCGTCCTTTTGCGCTTACGGTTTGGCGAAGGTGCCTTTCAAAGGAAAAAGTATCGTATTCGGCATTATTTTGGCAACGGTATTGTTGCCCGGCGTCGTAACGTCCATTCCGTTGTATATCGTCTATTCGAAAATCGGTTGGAATACTTCGCTGTTACCGCTCACCGTGCCGATTTGGTTCGGCGGCGGCGCGATGAATATTTTCCTCTGTCGACAATTCGTGAAAGGGATCCCGAATTCTTTGTCCGAAGCGGCGATTTTGGACGGAGCGAGTTCGTTTAAGATTTATTATTCGATTATTTTGCCGTTGATTCGTCCGATTTTGATTTATCTTGCAATCACGACGTTTTTGGGGCAGTGGAACGATTTTCAAGGTCCTATGATGTACGTAAAGGATAAGCAATCGAATTGGACGCTGTCTTTGGCGTTGTATCAAAACTTCATAAGCCGAGCAGGCTACCAAAACGTAGACATGGCGGTGGGTGTGTTGATGATGATTCCCGGTGCGATATTGTTCGGCTTTTTCCAACGCGAGTTGATGGAAGGCGTTACGATGACGGGATTGAAAGGGTAAAAACGGTTATCGTTACCGTAAAAAACGAAAAAATATAGAGGTGGATAAAATGAGAAATTCAAAGAAAATGATGGCGGCGGTACTTGCTCTTGCACTGTCGGCAGGGGCAGGCGGCGCAATAACGATCGGTGCGCAGACGCTTTTCTCGACGGCAATCGCCGAGGAGGTCGCGACGGTAACGACCGACGTTGCGGACGTGGTTTCGATAAGCGAACAACCGGCTTACAGAACCGCCTATAACGTCACGGCGTTACAGATTTCTTTCGGCGGCAAAAACATATTGCCGAAAGACGGCGGGTCGGCGTATTACGTAAACGATAACGCTTCGAAAAACAATACGGATTGGATGTCGTACATCTACGTAAACGACGTGTCTATGCGTTCGATCGTGACGGAAAATGCCGGTAGCGGTACTTATAAGCATTCGAGTTCGGATTTGTTCCCGATGTCGGTCGGCGGCGTGTATGCGCCAGTGCTTTGTTATTGCAATGCGACGACGTTGGATATTAAAATTATGCAGGAATATGCGGATTTCGGTTCGTTTTCGATTACGCTGAAAAGCGGATTTACTTGGGTGAATTCCGACGAGGAAACGCTTACGCTGTCCAAAGACGTCGCATACGATTACGAAAGCGGCTCGTTGGCGGTGAAAAAAGAGAGAACGGACGTTTCGATCGACGGCATATTTTCCGTCAGAAACACAACGGTCGAAACGACGGACAGTAAGATTTATACAATCGACGCAAGTACGAATTTCTTCGCGGAAAACGCAATGTGGTTGATGGATCATTATACCGATTTGCAGGACTACATTATGGTCAACGGAAAATCCGTTGCGGATATCAATAGGGATACGGACGATTCCGCGTACGAGTATACGGACTTTCCCGGTTCGATCGGGGGCGTATACGCCGTTCCCGTTCGTGTGAATTTCGGTTCTGAAAACGGGAAAACGCGTGTAAACGTGTATATTCATAACAGCTATTTGGCGGAAAATCCCGTGTTATCCATAGGCTTGAAAGCCGGATTTTACACGAAGGACGACGCAAACGTTTATAAAGTAACCAAAGATCAAATTTTCTATGCGTATAACGGCTCGTATTTGCGGAAATGCAGCGTAACGTTCGACGACGGCGAACCTGTGACGGCGTATATCGGCGCGGCGATTCCTGCGGACGTAATCCCTGCGACGCCTACGAAAGAAGCGACGGAAACGCTTACATATACTTTCGACGGCTGGTATAACGGCACGGAGAAATGGGATATGGAAAGCGCGGTGACGGGCGATTTGACGTTGACGTCCA
>CAZEVL010000007.1:0-33731 GCA_964515795.1 uncultured Clostridia bacterium
TTTCGCCGCTGTCGCCGCCGGTAGAACCGCCTTCGCCTTCGGTGTAGCTGTCAAGCGTACAACCGCTGTCGAATTCTACTTTGCCGTTGTAATTTTTAATCGTACCCGAAACGGTAATCGTGTCGCCGACTTTAATCGTGTCTGCGCCCGTACCTTTCAAACGGTAACATTCGATGGATTTGCCTTCGACTTCCATGGTAACGGTTACGTTGCTATACTGGCTGTCGTAAGCGGTGTTCACATTCGTGATTTTACCCGTAAGGGTGTACGCGCCGAGCGTTTCGCCTGCCGCAAGGGAGAATGCCGCGTTTACGATGTCGCTTGCGCTTGCGTCCGTCGCAGGAGCAACCGTCTTGGGACCGAGCGTCAAAGTGAAGGTCTTCGTGTCGGACTTATCGCCGAGCGAGAGGGTTGCCGTAAGGGTAACGGTCGTCTGCGTTTCGGGAATGGTAAGTTTCAAAGAACTGCCGTCTACCGTAGCGTACGTCGTGTCGGAAACAGACCAAGCGATTTTGACGTCGGCATAACGTTCGTCGTACGTGGTGAGTTCCACCGTCTTATCGAGGGTGTGTTTTTCCTGAACGTTCAAATTTTCTTTAATATTTGCGAATTTCGTTTCGGCAGGAAGGGCATCTGCGGAAAGCATTTCCGCAAGACCGCCGACGTAGTTGGTTTCGCCGCTTGCGTAGCTTGTCTTAGAAGCCTGAATGGTATCGTAGCTCTTAAACGAACCGATATAGAAATCAGCTGCTGCACCGTCGCAGTCTGCGTCGAGGTGCGTCGTAATCGTACCGAGCGTAGCGTTCCACGTGAAAACGGAAACGGGGTTGCCGGAGAACTTAATGTTGTTGTGACCGTCGCCTGCTTGAACGCCGATGTACATTTTCGCACCGGTAGAATCCGTGAAGTACGGATAGAATTCCGTCGTGCTGTTTTCCAAATATTCAACATATACGTTAACGCCGTCGGCGTAGTTTTCGCTGGCTTTGAAGTAGTAACCGCTCATTACGCCCGTGAAGTACATATCCGTTTTGTTGGTGCCTTGGTAAACGTAGAGTTTGTAGGCTTTGCCTGCTACGGGCGCAGCCGTGATAAGCTGAGGCGTAACGGTAGCCATAGCCTTGACTTTACGCGTAAACGTAACGGTAATCGATTCACCGGATTCGTTGGAAACCACTGCCGTCAAGACGTATGTAAGGTCTTCTTTGAGGGTCTTGTCTACCTTAACGGTGACGGTCCCGTCCTCGGACGTAACGATTTCGACACCGGAGGTTACGTCTACCGACCAAGCGATGGGGTAGCCCAATACCTTAGAATCAAGCGTGTAATCTTCGCGCGTTTCGGTGTCCTTGTTCTTGTACGAGGATTTCAAGAAATCTGCTGCGGTTTGCAATTCTTCGTCTACAACAGGCGAAGACGCACTGCTGTTCGGGGAAGAGCTGTTGTCTGTGTTAGAGCTGTTGGGTTTGTTGGTTGTACAACCGCATACACAGGCGAGAATCGCAACGGTGGCAAGAATGCCGGTTAAGATTTTTTTCATTGAGTTTCTCCTTTATATAAAATTTTTGTTTTCAATGAATCGTAATTGCGCCAAGGTAGAATACCTTAATTTGATAGCCTTCGTAATAATCGACGAAACCTTTATCGACGTCGATTGTTTTGCCGACGAATTCGTCTTGGGTAACGAGCGTTCCGTCGCTGTGATACAATACCGCCGTACGCACGGTAATCGTCTGACCGTCCGCTTCGCAGGTGAGCGTAATCGCGCCTTTGTTGGCAGAGGTTTCGTTTTTCGTGGTATATGCGGACACGACCTTCAAGTTCTTCATCGATATAGAAGTGTTCATCGCAAGTTCCGCATAATCGAATTCGGTGGGGGTGAGTACCGTTTCGCCCGTCTGGAAATCCAACGTTTCCATATCCACGCTAACCTTGCCGTTGAAATCCGTTGCGGAGGTTTCTTTGTATGCGGTTTCGTTTCCTTCGGAAATAAGTTGCGTATTGTCCGGGTCGTCCGGTTTTATTGCACGATATTTCAAGTCGGAAACTTGATACGTGCCGCCTACTTCATAGTAGGTAACTTTGCCGACTATACGAACGCGATTGCCGGGGGCAAGAATTTCGAGAAGTTCTTCCTTATAGCTTAAAAAAGCAGAGATACCGTAATACAAGTCGGTTTCGGCATCGTAGTCCTCGATATAAACGTTCCAACTGTCGTACAACGTTACCGTGCCTTCGAAAGTAACTTTTACTTCGAGATATTTTTCGGGATTTGTACGCAACTCTTTAAGGGTGATAGTTTTTGCGTCGCCTTTGTAGAAATCAGGGTCATCACCCGACCAAAGGTTCAATTTGTTTGCTTTTGCTTGACTTAACGCACTCATACAAGGTGTGCTGTAACGGCAGGTATTGATTTTATTACCATATGCAAAACCGTTTTGCAAAATTTCAAGGTTCAAGTTGCGGTAATCGGTTTCGCCTTGCGGTTTATACCAAATCCAAACGAGGAATCTGCCGTTGGCGTCGTATTCCCATTTCGTGCCGTCCGTTTCCACGATGATAGAGGACGCACTCTCCAACTTTCCTCTGGTGAAGTTGGAGGCTTTTTTCCCCCAAGGCTCGATTGCACCCGTCGATTCGGGGGTGTTGATGGCAGTGTAACGCGCCTTCAAGTTGCCGTCCGCTGCAATCGTCGTCGGGACGTTGAAATGCGTCGTGTCGCCGTCAACGTATTGTTTTACCGTTACTTCTTGCTTTAAGGAGTCGCTGTTCATGTCGAGTTTCGTCTGGGCAACGTAGTCGATAAATTCCGTAGAACTGTTTTCGGAAGAGTTGCCGCCGATAGACAGGTTGCACCCTGCGAACGCGCCGAGCGCGACCGCAGCGAGCAACAATAAAGATAATATCTTCTTTTTCATAATCTGCATTATTTCCTTTTATAAATGCCATCGATTAAAGGTCGTTGAATTCCAATTCGTCAATGGTATCGTCAAAAGCTTTCTTGATAAAATCAGCCAACGTCATATTGCCGAGATCTGTTTTCGAGAAACAGGTTTGCATCAAAAGACCGACTTGTACACGAGCTTCCGAAGAACCTGCGAACGCAGGGGAAATGTAGCAAGCGTTTTCTTGTGCAAGCGCTTGGATAACAGCCGTTGCAGTCAAGTTTTTGGCGTTGTCGGCTTCTGCAAGCCAGTTGCTGTAGAATTCATTTTTTTGAACGGATTTAACGACGGGCGCATATCCGTTATTATGAGAAAATTCTGCCTGTAATTCTACGCAAGTCGTCAAGAATTTCGCAAATAACCAAGCCGCTGCCTGTTCCTGTTCCGCCGCAGCCTTGTCGGTCTTGTTCAATTCCGCCTGTCTTACTTTGTTGAAAAGTACAAGGGAAGGACCTTGCGAAATTACTTTCGGGTTGTTCACATCTGCTTGAGGAATCGGTGCTACGCCTACTTCGAAAGGATAGACATCTTCCCCTTCGGAATTTTTAACTTTATCGGGAATTTGATTGGAAGCACCTCCGGTAGAACCGATACACATATACATTCTGGTCTTGGTCGAATCGATATTGGTGAACAACGAGGAAGTGTAAGAGTTACCGTTGAGGGCTTTCGTTGTTACGTAACCGGATTGATGCCAGTTGGTAAATCTTTCAACGAATGCGCGAGCTTCCGGGGTGTTGAAAAGGTAGTGGTCGCCCGTTGCGGAGGTGTAAGGGATTCCGGACTGTTCACACATCGTGATGAACCAGTTGGATTCGGAGTCGTAACCGAGAGGGATGCAGTTGCTTTCCTCGCTTCTGATGGTTTGACACAGGGTTTCCATTTCATCCCAGGTGGTGGGAACGGTGTAACCCTTTGCATCGAAATACGTTTTGTTGTAGAACAACACTTCCGAAGATTTTTGGAAAGGAAGGGTGTACATTTTTCCGTCACCGTATACGCGACCTTCTTCCCAGTAGCTTTCTACGAAATCGTCAAGTTGCGCCTGCGTGTAACCCATCGTCTCCGTCGTACCGTCTGCGTGTTCTACAACGGCATCGCTTGCGATATAGCTATCGAGCGTGAGGACCATTTTCGACTTATTGTAAAGGGCAACATGGTCGGAATAGCAATATGCCAAACTAGGGGAGTTTTTACCTGCTAATTCCTTACTGATTTGGCTGCGCAAAGCGTCATAGTCACCGATCATCGTATGCGTGATATGAATGTTAGGATAAAGTCTGTTAAATTCGGGAATATATTCATTCAAAATCGGTTGAAGCGTGTTCGCACCCATTGTGTGGTAGAACGTAATGTCAACGTCACTGCCGTCATAGGCTACGATAGGGGTGATTTCAACTCCGCTATCGGAAGAGCCACCGGAGTTGCCGCCGTTATCGCCGCAAGAGGCGAGCGCGCTGAGAGACATTACTGCCGAAAGAAAGGTACACAGAAATTTTTTGGTGTTTTTCATGTTGATACATCCTTTATATAATATTTTGTTTTTTCGATAAAATTTATAAAATTTATACAAGAGTTAGCCCTTAATACCACTTCTGGAAACGCCTTTCATAATATATTTTCTGAGAAAGACGAATACGAGGAACAACGGGGCGGAAACTATCGCGACAGCCGCCATTTGAACGGGGATGTTTGTTTTTCCCGTATCCACGTCGGTGAAAGAGAGTGCGCGCAACCCGTTGGTAATCAAACGCATTTCTTCTTTATTCGCAACCAGTCGAGGCCAGATATAGCTGTTCCATGCGCCCATCATCTTCAAAATCGTGATGGAAATCAAGGTAGGCAGGGCGAGAGGAATCATAACCTTCAAAAGATATTTCAGGTCGGTCGTTCCGTCGACTTTCGCAGCCAAATACAATTCGTTGGGGATCTGTTCGAAATTCTGTTTCAACAGGTAGATATAGAACACGCTGACGAGGAAAGGAATAATCAACGCCTCGAAAGTGTTCATCCAGTTGAATTTATTGATCGTTTGGTAGTTGGTAATGGTAAACAATTCCCCGGGGATCATCATCGTCGCCAACAGGAAAGCAAACAGGGCGTTTTTGCCCTTGAATTCCAATCGAGCAAAGGCGAATGCCGACAACACGGTGATGATAAGGGACAGTATGGTTGATACGATACCGACGTATACCGTATTTAAGAACAATCTGCCTAAGTTGCCTGCGGTGAACGCTTGCGCATAGTTCGACCACAAAATTTCTTTCGGGAAGAACGTGGGGTTAGGCAATTCAAACTCTTTTACGCTCTTTACCGAGGAGATTAACATGAAGTAGAAAGGGAACAATACGACCAACGCCATAATGCCGAGAAAAGCGTACAAAGCGATTTGCACAAGCACTTTCGTGACTTTTTGCTTTTTGGATACTTTTTGGATATTCCGTTCTTTCATCACGCTTTCGGCGAGTTGTGACTTTTGTCCTTGGGAGGTTTCTTCTTCCGCAGGGAGGTTTAATTTTTCGTTTTGATTCAATTCTGCCATACTATACCTCCTTAGCGTGTTTTACTTTTTTTGCTGAAACTCAAATTGATCATCGTTACCACGAAGATAATGGCAAACAAAATCAATGCAGCAGCACTGGCTACGCCGTCGCGGTTAGCGGATATACAATCGTATACGAAACCGACCATGGTATTCAACGAATCGCTTGCGCCGGTGGGACCCATCGATTCGCCGAAGATACCGACGATGCTCGAATATTCCTTAAAGCCGCCGATAAAGCCCGTAATGATAACGTAAGCGAGCATCGGGGCAAGCTGCGGTACGGTGATTTTCGTAAACACGCGCCAACGGGGCGTACTGTCGATTTTTGCCGCTTCGTAATATTGTTTGTTGATACTTTGCAAACCGCCGAGCAAAATCAAAATCTTGAACGGAAGGGCATTCCATACGATGTATATGACGAGTACGGTGATGTTTGCGGCATAGCTCGAACCTTGGTTAATCCAATTAATGGGATCTACGCCAAGAATACCGAGAATATTATTTACGATACCATAAGAATCGATATTACCTGTTGTAACGGTACCGACGATATTGAACATTGCACTGAATACTATACCGATTGCAATGGAGTTGGTTACGTAGGGCAGGAAGAAAATCGTCTGCAAAAATCTTTGCAAAGGTTTAATCGCGTTTAAGCAAACCGCAATCAGCAATGCCAAAATCGTGGAAATGGGCACTGTAAGCACGCAAAGCAAAATCGTGTTTTTCAAACAGGTCAAAAAGTTTTTGTAATGAATGACTTTTTCGTAGTTTCCGAAACCGAACTCGAACGTTTCGCCGCCGACGTAGCTCAAACTGCCGTAGCCTTCCAAGAAGGAAATGCGGACGGTGTTGATGATGGGCCAAACCGTGAAAATCAACAACAAAACGATGGCGGGAAGGAGGTAAATCCAGCCTTTCCATTTGTCGAATTTGATTTTGTGAAGAAATTTTTGTTTCTTCTGACGGAAAGTAAGCGGGGCTTTTTCAGGCGTTTCGACCGTTTGCTCGGGTGTTTCCGTAGTTAACGATTCGGAAACGGAAATTTCTTCCTCGACGACGGAGTCCGTCCGTTCGGGCTGTTCGTCTTCGATGTCTTTTACGAATTTTTTACGAACGGAATAACGCAAAACGTTTCCGCAGACAGGACAAATATAGGCGACGGATTCGTCGTGCACGTTTAGTTCCGCCTGACAATGCGGACACCGAACGATTATTTTTTTATGTTGCGTCGGGTCGAAATCGGAAAGGAGCGTTTGCTCTTCCGTTTCCATCGACGTGTTTTTGTTTGCCGTGTTTTCGCTCATACGTTACACCTCGAACGGGATTCTTTCTTCGGTTTCCGCGTCGAAGAGGAATACTTTATGCGGTTTCAACGCGTAGGCAACGGTGGTCGCCGTCGGAGAAATTTTTACGTCGGCGTCTACGATCGAACGAACAATCGGGTTCAAGGACGCCTCGTGACGGGATACGATGCTCACGTCGCGACCCATAACTTCCACGTTGGAAAGTTCGCAAACCAAGGCACCGTCTTCGCAAGGAATAAAACCTTCGGGACGAACGCCTACGGTGACGTTGCGGTCGGTTACGCCGGGTACGTCGAGTACGGCGTTTTCGCCCAAATAGAGCTTGCCGTCCTGCACTCTGCCGCTAAATACGTTGATAGGGGGCGTGCCGAGGAATTTCGCAACGAAAAGGTTGGTGGGGTTGTCGTAGATTTCCTGCGGCTTGCCGACCTGTTGTACGACGCCGAGCTTCATTACGACGATTAAGTCGGAAATGCTCATGGCTTCTTCTTGGTCGTGCGTTACGAATACGGTCGTGATGCCCGTTTCTTTTTGGATTCTTCTGATTTCTTCACGAGTTTGCAATCTCAAACGCGCGTCGAGGTTGGAAAGCGGCTCGTCCAAGAGCAATACGCGCGGCATTTTAACAAGCGCACGCGCGATTGCGACACGCTGTTGCTGTCCGCCGGAAAGCTCGCTCGGCTTTCTGTCCATAAGCTCGTCGATCTGCACGAGCTTCGCGGCTTCTTGCGCGCGTTGCAACATATCGGCTTTGGAAAGCTTATCTGCGCCTCGTAAGTTTTGCAGGGGAAAGAGAATGTTCTGCTTTACCGTCATGTGCGGATACAGAGCGTAGTTCTGGAATACGAGTCCGATGCCTCTGTTTTCGGGAGAAAGCTCGGTGACGTCTTCTTCGCCGAAGAAGATTCTGCCCGAAGTGGGTTGTTGAAGTCCACTGATCATGTACAGGGTCGTACTTTTACCGCATCCGGAAGGACCGAGTAATCCGACGAGTTTCCCGTCGGGGATGGTAAAGGTGAAGTCATTTACCGCAACCACTTCTTCGCCGCCTTTTTTGTTGCGACTCGGAAAGATTTTGGTCAAATTTTGCAATTCTACTTTCATATAACCTCCAAAGAAAGTTCATACGTATTTATAAACCGAGCGTTTCTGCCCGAAATTTAAGCTTCTGTAATTTGCGCCTCGATTGCCGCTTGTTCCGTTTTCCATGCGATCAAATCTTCCTGCGTATCGAATATTTGCTGGCTTTCGAAGTCTACTACCGTCGTATCCGAGAGTAAATCGTGTATGCAGGAGTTGGTGGGCGTTTTTATCATTACGGCGATTTGCAAAACGAAAATCCCCAAAATCGTAATAATGCCCACGTATCCGAGCGAGCCGAACAAAATCATCCATACGAACAATATCGGTGCCATCGTTTCCATGGCGTATAAACCGAGCATCGACCGCACGAATAGTACGGGATTGGATATTTTTACGCCGTTCGTACGGATTACGGCAAGCCCGAAACATTTTTTGCCGAGCGTCTGCCCGTTCTTGAAAAACAAGGGGAGCAGGAAATACCAAAGAAAATGGCTGCAAAACACGCCGAGCGAAAGCATAGCGAAAATCTGCGTATGGATTTTACTCTGCAATGCCTGCATTTCGGGGTCGGCGGCGATTACCTTGGCGACTTCCTCGTAACGGGCTTTTTCCTCTTCGGAAAGCTGTTCGTACGTTTCAACTGTGATATAGTGTACCTTTTCTTCTTCCGGAAGCGTATCGTATTGAGCTTCGGAAACATAAATAGGTAATTCGTATACGTCTACATAGTAATGTTTTTGAAGTGATTGCATGGTATTCGCGGTAGCCGTATAATCGAACACAAACGAGAAAACGCCCGCAAACGCAACGGCGAGTATCACCGCAACGATCATATCGAAGATATAGGCGGAAATGCGTTTCCAAAGATTGGCTTTTTGCAAATTGAATGTCATAAACGTTCCTTAAAGGGTAAGGGGAGAATGTGCCGCTCGATAAGTCGATTTTTGTTAAACGAATATACTAATGTATATTTCGAAAACATAATCTAAACATGGAAAAAAGACGCGGACATACCTTACCACGATACTTTACGAAACTATAATAACACAAAATTCGACAAAAAGCAAACTTTTTACCGAAGAATTTTATATTTTTTTCAAAAACTGAAAATCCGATGAAGATTGCGTGTAAAAAAATTCGAATTCCCGCAAAATAAAGGCAAAAGGGCGTAAAAATCTTTTCAAATTTTCTTGACAGATTGAAAAAAAGCATATATAATTAACTAAAAATAAAAATAGATAAAGGAAAAACATTATGGACGTAAAAAACATTTTATCGAAATGCGACCATACTTTATTGGCGCAAACTTCCACTTGGGAGCAGATTCGCAAAATCTGTGACGACGGTATGCATTTTGGCACGGCTTCCGTGTGTATTCCGCCCTACTTCGTAAAACAGGCGAAAGAATACGTCGGGGAGAAATTGCCCGTTTGCACGGTCATCGGTTTCCCCAACGGTTACAACACGACGGCGGTGAAAGTTTTCGAAACGAAGGACGCCGTCGCAAACGGCGCGGACGAAATCGATATGGTCATCAATATCGGTATGCTCAAAAGCGGCATGGACGCAGAGCTTTGCGACGAGATTAAGCAGATTAAAGCGGCTTGCGGAACGAAGATTTTGAAAGTCATCATCGAAACGTGTTTGCTTACCGACGAGGAAAAGATTCGCATGTGCAAAATTGTGACGGACGCCGGTGCGGACTACATCAAGACGTCGACGGGTTTCTCGACGGCAGGAGCAACGCTTCCCGACGTACGTTTAATGCGCGAACACGTAGGAAATGACGTGAAGGTGAAAGCCGCAGGCGGTATTTCCGGTTTGGAGGACGCGCAGAACTTTTTGGACGCAGGCGCGGACAGACTGGGGACGAGTCGAGTCGTGAAAGCGGTGCAGGGCATCGAAGGCAAAGGTTATTAAGAATAAACGTTAGGAAAAGGAGATTTTACTATTATGGCAGTACCTACCCCTCATATTTCGGCAAAATTAGGAGATTTCGCAAAGACGGTTTTAATGCCGGGTGATCCTTTGCGTGCGGAATTTATCGCAAAAAACTATTTGGAAAACGCAGTTCTCGTCAACGACGTGCGCGGCGTACACGGTTATACCGGTTATTATAAAGGGAAACGCGTGTCGGTGATGGCGTCGGGCATGGGACAACCCTCCATCGGCATTTATTCGTACGAGTTATTCAATTTTTATGGCGTGGAGGCGATTATTCGAGTCGGTTCCTGCGGGTCGTTCTCCCCGGAACTTCACGCGCGCGACATCGTCGTTGCTATGGGGGCGTGCACGAACGGAAATTACGCTTCGCAATACAATCTGCCGGGAACTTTCTGTCCGATCGCGGATTTCGACTTGGTGCGTAAAGCTGCGGAAGAATGCGAGAAACTCGGCGTAAACTATCGCGTCGGAAACATTTTGTCTTCGGATATGTTCTACGACGATGCGAATTCCGGTATGCAATGGGCGAAAATGGGCGTACTCGGCGTGGAAATGGAATCGGCTGCGCTTTATTGCAATGCGGCGAGAGCAGGCAAAAAGGCGTTGTGTATTTGCACCGTCAGCGATTCTTTTATTTATCCCGAAGAAAATACGACGGCGGAAGAAAGACAGAATTCGTTTACGAAGATGATGGAAATCGCCTTGAACGTGGCGGAATAAGGTGAATTATGAAAAAACGTGCGTTTATCATCGTTTTGGACAGTATGGGCATCGGCGAAATGCCCGACGCGGCGGATTGGGGCGACGAGGGAAGCAACACCTTGCGCGCTATCCGTTCGCATCCGGCGTTCGATTGTCCGAATTTGGAGAAATTAGGACTTTTTAACATTGACGGAATCGACGAAAAATATCGTTCGGCGCGTACATGCTATGCCCGAATGACGGAAAGCTCGAAGGGAAAAGACACCACGATCGGGCATTGGGAAATAGCCGGAATCTATTCACCGAAACCGCTTCCGACCTATCCGAACGGATTCCCCGACGAAGTGATTCGTGCTTTTGAAAAAGCAACGGGAAGAGGCGTTTTATGCAATCGTCCCTATTCGGGTACGGAAGTCATCAAGGATTTCGGCGAAGAACATTTGAAAACGGGAAAACTCATCGTGTATACTTCTGCGGACAGCGTATTCCAAATCGCCGCGCACGAAGATTTGGTACCGATCGAGGAATTGTATCGTTATTGCGAGCAAGCCAGAGCGTTGTTGCAAGGCGAACACGGCGTCGGAAGAGTGATCGCACGTCCGTTTACGGGTACGTATCCGTTTCAAAGAACGCCGCGCCGTCACGACTATTCGCTGACGCCGCCCGCGGATACGATGGCGGATATTTTGAAAGAAAGGGGCTTCGACGTGATTTCCGTCGGGAAGATTTTCGACATTTTCGCCGGGAAGGGATTCACGGAGAGCCATCCCACCGTAAATAACGAGGACGGTATGGATAAGACTTTGGAGATCGTAAAACGCGATTTCAACGGCTTGTGTTTTATCAATCTTGTAGATTTCGACATGGTCTACGGGCATAGAAACGACGTGGAGGGGTATGCGCGTGCCATGACGGCGTTCGACAAACGTCTCGGCGAGCTGTTGCCGTTGTTGCAAAAGGACGATTTGCTGATTATTACGGCGGATCACGGTTGCGACCCCGTAACGCCGTCCACCGATCATTCGCGTGAATATACGCCTATGCTCGCTTACGGCGACAAAATTAAAAAAGGCGTCGATTTGGGAACGAGAGAAAGTTTTGCCGATATCGGTTCGACGGTGTTGGAATGGTTCGGCGTATCCTCTGACGGGATTTACGGAAAGAGCTTCTTAAAGGAGATTATCGATGACTGATTCGGAATTGATGCAACTTGCCGTAGAGGCTCGTAAAAATTCCTATGCGCCGTATTCCGATTTTCACGTCGGGGCGGCGTTGTTGACGAAAAACGGTAAGGTATATACGGGGTGCAATATAGAAAACGCTGCGTATACGCCCACGAATTGTGCGGAAAGGACGGCGGTTTTTAAGGCGGTCAGTGAAGGCGAACGAGAATTTTCCGCCATTGCGATCGTCGGCGGTAAAGGCGAAGAATTGGCGGAACTTTGCGCGCCTTGCGGCGTGTGTCGTCAGGTCTTGTCGGAATTTTGCGAGAAAGATATGCGCATAATTTTAGGCAATCCCGAATGCATAAAAGTTTATACCTTTGCGGAATTGCTGCCGCTTTCTTTCGGGAAAAACGATTTGGAGTAAAGAAACGATTATGAGAATGTACGATATCATTCAAAAGAAAAGGGACGGGGCGACGCTCGGCGATGCGGAAATCAAATGGGTTATCGAAAACTATGTGAACGGCACAATCCCCGATTATCAAGTAGCCGCGTTGTGCATGGCGATTTATTTTCAAGGTATGACGTTGGACGAAACGCTCGCTTTGACGCTTGCCGTACGCGATTCTGGAGAGCGTTTGGATTTTTCCGATATACACGGTTTGCGCGTGGATAAACATTCCACGGGCGGCGTCGGCGATAAAACGAGTTTGGTGGTTGCGCCCGTGGTGGCGAGCTTGGGCGTCAAAGTCGCAAAAATGAGCGGTAGAGCCTTGGGGCATACCGGCGGTACGATCGATAAATTGGAAGCGATTCCCGGTTTTTGTACCGATTTGCCCGTAGAAAAATTTAAGGCAATCGTCAACGAAATCGGTATCGCAATCGTCGGACAGAACGCTGCGCTTGCGCCGGCGGATAAATTGCTGTACGCACTTCGCGACGTTACGGCGACGGTAGACAGTTTGCCGTTGATCGTATCGAGTATAATGGGCAAAAAATTGGCGGCTGACGACGATTGTATCGTTTTGGACGTCAAGACGGGCAGCGGTTCGTTCATGAAAACTCCGGAGGCGAGCAGAAAACTCGCCGAATGGATGGTCGAAATCGGCAAACGAGCGGGAAAACGTATGCGTGCGTTGATCACCGATATGGACCGACCTTTGGGGTACGCCATCGGCAATTCGTTGGAGGTCGTCGAGGCGGTACATACGCTTCAAGGCAACGGACCTGCGGATTTGACGGAGCTTTGCGTGGCTCTTTCCGCGCATATTTTGCATTTGGCGGAGAAAGGCGATTACGCGCAATGCGAGGCGATGGCGAAGGACGCTATTGCGAGCGGTAAGGCGTTGCAAACGTTTGCGGCAATGGTCAAGGCTCAGGGCGGCGACGAAACGTGGATTTTGCATCCCGAAAAGTTCCCCAAGGCAAAATATTCGCATACGGTTACGGCAAAAGAAAGCGGTTATATCGTCGGCGTGGATACGGAAAGCTACGGCGTGGCAAGTTTGTTGCTCGGCGCAGGGCGTAATACGAAAGAGGACGTCATCGATATGACGGCGGGTATTTATTTGCAAGCCAAAACGGGTGACTTCGTTAACGCGGGCGATCCGATTGCGACGTTGTATTCCGGGAAGGACGATTTTGCGGCGGCGGAAGCACGTTTGCTTTCCGCTACGAAACTCTCCGAAAACGTACCGCGCAAGCAACCTTTGATTTTGGATATCGTCGAATAAGGTGCGAAGTTTATTTTAATGTATGCAATGCTTGTTTTTTTCGGAAATAGGCATAAAAAACGCGTTCGGCGAATGTGTCGAACGCGTTTTTGTATGATTTTGAAATCGATTAAGCCTTTTTATTAAGTAAGCGATCGTTTTTCTTTGCCGTACGGAAAATATGCAGAAAGAGAAAAACGGCACATAAGGAAAATAATACGCCGACGAAAATGCCGCACTTCAAGCCGAATTGTTCGCCTGTCAAACCTAAGCTTTCGGCGAAGGTCACAAAAGTAGGATTGTTTTGGATGCAGTCCGCGATGATTCCGACAAGTTGCGGCGATACGGACGCGCCGAGGTCGCCGCCTGCCGCCATCATTGCATAAACGAACACGCCGCCGTCGGGGATCCGCTCTGCGGAAACGATAAGGCTCCCGGGCCAAAGCATAGAGGTCGTCAAACCCGTTGCGGCGCAGGCGATTAAGCCGATGAGCGGAACGTTCGAAAACGTTGCGATTATATAACAAATCGTTGTTCCGATCGCACAGAGTAAAAGAAGTTTTTCTATATTTTTACCGCGTTTCGCGTAAAGGGAACGTCCTAATCCGAGCATAACGGCAAACGTTGCCACACCGCCGATATCGCCCCAAACCTTAGAGATCCCGAGGGCTTGTTCGAGGTAACTCGAACACCATTGCGACATGGTGCATTCCATTGCGCCGCCGAGAAAGATGGCAAAGAAACAAAGCCAAAGCGTTTTGTTTTTGAAGGACGGCAGAGAGCCGCTTTCTTGTGCGGACGTTTCTATCGGGGGGAATTTTTGTCCGAAAAACAACACGAATGCCAAAAGCGGCACAAGCGCGAACGACAGTGCCAGCCATTGCCAACGCTCCGTTCCGAAAACGGTGAAAAAAATCGTGACGACGGCTACGACGAAAACGACGCCCCAAGCGTAAATCGAATGCAATTTACTCATTTCCCTGTCCGGGTTTTCGTCGGGAATCGCCGCAACGACGGGGCTGATCAAAACTTCTGCCAAGCCTCCTGCAACGGAAAAAACAATCGTGCCGAGCGTTAATGCCAAATAGATGTTGTTCGGCATCAAGAAAGGTAACAACGCGTAAAGGATTAAACCGACGATGGAAAAAACAGGCATACACTTTACCGTTTTTTCGACGTTGAATTTATGGGAAAAGAAAGAGAAAATCAAATCGATGAAAAGTTGGGACACGAAGTTGATTAAAACGAGCGTCCCCAACAAGCCGTAACCGATTCCGTATTTCGTGTTGAACGTAACAAACAGTAACGGAGATAAATTCCCCATGATCGAAGTGGTGACGTTCGTGACGTAGCAACCGAGTTTCACGCGACGAAAAGTAGTATCCATAAACATACCTCATTACAAATTCGACATAGTATACCATTTTACGGATAAAAAGGCAACCGATTCGTAAAGGAAAGAGGAAAAAATTCGTCGAGAAATAACGTTTTGTCGCAACGGGCTTTTCTTCGTACAAGGAAATAAAAAACGAGGCGAGAAATTTTCTCGCCTCGATAGTTTTTTCGATTATTCGATAATTTGCAAAGAGAACGTTGCGGATGCGCTTTGTCCGACGGGGACGTGGTACATATCCGCTTTTTTCTCCAAGTCGTCCGTTACGCCTTCGCTTGCGGGAAGCGCGCTCCACGGTTCTAAACACACGTAAGGGGCGTCGAGATGATCCGCGTGCCAAAATCCGATGTATTTGAAATCGGAGTACCGCAAGATAACGGCTTTTTCGTCTTTATCGGAGCGTAACGTGACGCATGCGGACGTGTCTTGCAAAATGACGGCGTCGTTATCGAACAAATCGTGTCGTAAGGGGAGTTTTCTATCGTTTTCCAATGCATACGCACTCGTTTGGTTTGCCATGAATTTGTTCGGGGAGAGCAGTTGCTGTTTCGGAACTTGCGGCTTGTCGAACAGAAGGTAATAATCCTCGAATTTTCCTTTTCCGAACGGCACGTTGATGCCCGGGTGTCCGCCGAATGCGCAAATCAAGGTTTTGTCGTCCGTGTTCGTCGCTTCTTGGCGAACGGAAAGCGTTGCGCCGTTCAGCTCGAAAAATACTCTGTATTCAAAGCGGAAAGGATATTCTTTTCTCGTTTCTTCGTTATCTTTTAATAAAAAGACGAGTGATTCGGGTGTTTGCCGCTCTAAAATAAATTCGTTATACCGAGCTACGCCGTGCGGACGAATTGCGTACGTTTTGCCTCGATAGGTATAAACGCCGTTGTACATTCTGCCGATGAAAGGGAAAAGATTGTAGGCTCGCCCCGTCCAAAATGCGGGATCGCCCTGCCAAAGGTATTCGGTTTTGCTCTTTTTGGAATAAACGGATTTCAGTTGCGCGCCTTTTGTTTCCGCGGAAACGGATAAAACGTCGTTTTCTATCGTATAAATCATAAAACACCTCCGTATGATTATATACTCTATTGTATCACAATTTTTGATTTTTGTAAAGGAGCGGAGCGTGCTTTTTTTGCATAAACGACAACTTCATAGGGACGAAAAGGGGGCGAGGCGTCCGTTCGGTCGGGGTAATTTTGCAATACCGAGTGAAACGTTCCCGTGCGTAGCGCTTCCGGGACGGGAAGTTTTTGCGGTTTTTCGAAATTACAGAGGACGTACAGTTCTTCTTGTCGATAGTAGCGTTTATAGATAAAACAGTTTTCCTTTTTGCCTACGTTTTCGAATTTTCCGCGCCGAACGGCGAGTGACGAATTACGCAAGGCAAAAAGCGTTTGATAGAATTTGAAGACGGAGTTCGGGGAAGCGACGTCCGTTTCCAAGTTGATTTCTTTTGCCGACGAAGGGGGTGCTAACCACGGTTTTTTGTCGGTGAACCCGTACACGGTATCCTCGTTTGCGTTCCATGCCATCGGGCGACGCGTTTGATCTCGGCTTGAAAACAATATCTTTTTCCACAGCGACGTTTGGTCGTATTCGGTGCGGTGCATCGTATAATATTGCAAAGTTTCTACGTCTTGATAACGGGAAATATCCGTATAGACGGAGTTGACACAACCGAATTCCTGCCCCTGATAGACGACGGGAATACCTCTTAAAAGGTAAAAAAGCGTTGCGAGCATGGTCGCGCGTTCGTAGCGCATCGAAGCGTCGTTGCCGAGCCGTGAAAGAAAAAAAGGCCGGTCGTGGTTGTCTGTGAACAGTACGTAGAACAGGTCTTTTTCCTGTGCGAACGTTTGCCAACGCAGTAAACATCGTTTTAATTGCTCCAAGGAAAATTTCCCCGGGGTGTATTTATCCTTTTTTTCCAGTCCTATATGGTCGAATTGAAAGACTGCCGTCAGCTCTCGCCTGTGTTTGCCGCAAATTTTTACGATATTGTCCGCGGTGGATTTACATTCCCCCAAAGTAAAAACGCTTGCTGCGGAGGGGCGGTCGAAGAGCTGTCGAATATAGTCGTGCAAACGTGCGCCGTCGTACATTTTGTTCTTGCGGAAATCTTTGGCGATGAAATCGAGTACATCGCAACGGAATCCGTCTACGCCGTGGCGTATCCAAAAATCGACGATTGCGCAACATTCTTTGCGAACGCTCGGATTTTGCCAGTTCAGGTCGGGTTGTTCCGCCGCGAAGGAGTGCAGATAATATTCCTGCGTGGCGCCGTTGTACGTCCACGCGCTTCCGCCGAACACCGATTGCCAGTCGTTCGGCGGCGTTTTTGCCCAAATATAGTATTCGTGAAAGGGGCTGTTTACGGATTGTCGAGCCGATTGAAACCACGGGTGTTGCGAAGAGGTATGGTTGAGGACGAGATCCATAATCAGTTTCATGCCGCGTGCGTGAAGATCGTCTTTTAAGGCTTCCCACGCCGAAAAACCGCCGAATTTTTCGTCTATGGCGTAATAATCGCTGATATCGTATCCGTTGTCTACGCCGGGACTCGGGTAGCACGGGGAAATCCAAACGGCGTTGATGCCGAGTGATTGAAGATAATCGAGTTTTTGTCTTACGCCTTCTAAATCTCCTATGCCGTCGTCGTCGGAGTCTAAGAAGCTTCTGAGATAAATTTGATAAATATTCCAATCCAGGAAGCGGGTTCTGTTTTTAGCCATAGTGAGAGTATGGACGAAAAACTCCGTTTCTAAAAGAAAAACACGCGTTTTTCAACGCGTGTTCGTGTACGTAAGTCGGTTAGGATTCTTGTTCGGCTGTGTTTTGCGCGGCTTTGTATTCGCCGATGGCTTTGGAAAGTTGATCGGGGCAAGAGGTGTTGTTACGGCACCGAATCCCTGCGAGCAACGTTTCTATTTCGTCGATGTCTTTGTTTTCGACGAGCTTTGCGATTCCTTGCAAATTACCGCCGCAACCGCCGATGAAACGGACGTTGTGCATTTTGTTGTTTTCGTCAACGTCAAAAAGAATCTGTCTGGAACAAGTACCTTTCGTAGAATAAGTAAACATAATAAATCACCTCTTAGTAAATATTGGCGCGTAAGTCGCGCTTTGGTTTGCGGCGGAATCAATCCACCAAAGTTTCGTAAATAGCCGAATACAGTTCGGACGCTTTCGATTCCCAATTTTTATAAATATTCTGTGCGGTCTTTTTGTCGGGAATGACGAATTTCAGTTCCAACATCGGTTGAACGGGGGCGAGAATTTTCAAAAACACGGTAAACGTACCGTCTGCGTTTTGATAATAATCCGCCTTGCATTCCTGCCGATTGCGCAATTTTCCGCTGTTTTTTTTGATGAACGAGTCAATTTCGTTTCGAATGCTTTTGGGAATATTGATATAGAAGTTGTTCAGGCTTTCTCTGCCGTCGCTGGTAATGCTGTACAGAGGCTCGTCGTCGGGGGAGGATACGAGGCAGATGAATCCGTCGTCCAAAAGTTTGGGAAGCAATTCCATGCAATCCATGTAATTTAACCAGTTATTGCCTGCCGTACACATTTCGACTATGGTGCGCTCCGACAGGGCGGTTTCCATTTTCTCGAAAACGAACAGCACGATTAACTTGTTGACGGACGTTTCTCCTTGAATCTGCATTTGTAAAACTCCTAACGATGAAAAAATACATAAAGCAGTCGCACGCATTCGGTGCGACTTCTTAACAGGTTTTAACGATGGGATTAAACGGCGAATTTTTGAAGTTTATTCAAAAGTTCGTCGCAGTCGTCGCAGTAAATTTCCGCGATGACGGGCTGAGAAAGATCGAGGGAGAAAATACCCAAAATCGATTTCGCGTCTACGACGTATTTACCGCTCTTCAAAAGAATTTCACAAGCATAGTTTTGCGTGATGGAAACAAATTCTTTTACTTTTTGCGCCATTTCCAAGGAAATTTTGATGGATTTCATAATAAAAAACCTCCAAATGATTTTTTTGTCTATATTATACATAAAACTTCGCGGAAAATCAAGATATTTTACGAAAAAAATTTGGTTATTTTTTCTTTTTGTGCTATAATGATAAGAAAAAGACGAAAACTTGTCCAAAATGATGAAAGTTTCGGAGGTTGTTATGGAATACATCGAAAAGACGATAAAAAAGAACTACGTTTTTCAAGGCAAAATCCTTACCGTGCGTTGCGACGACGCACAACTCCCCAACGGCGAGCCGTGTACGCGCGAGGTTATCGAGCATAACGGCGGCGCATGTGCGCTCTACGTCAAAGACGGCGCCGTGGCGTTGGTGAAACAATATCGTTATCCGTACGGGGAGATATTGTACGAGATCCCCGCGGGGAAGTTGAATAAAGGGGAAAAACCCGAAGCCGCCGCGAAACGGGAGTTGGAGGAGGAAGCCGGTATTCGTGCGAAAAACGTGAACTTGTTGCAGGTGATGTACCCGTCCCCGGGATACACCAACGAGAAAATCTATATTTACGAGGCTACGGACGGGGAAGAGGTCGCCGCGCATTTGGACGAGGACGAATTTTTGGATGCGGAATATCTGCCCTTAGTGCAGGTTCGGGAAATGCTTCGAAAAGGCGAGTTCAAAGACGCGAAAACCATCGTCGCGTTACAAGCGTATTTTTTAAGTCGAGCGTAAAAAATCGGGCGGAGTCGAAAACGACTCCGCCTTTATCAGAGCAAAGCTTACGGAAGGAGAAAAAAGGATCAGTTACAGCCGCAGTTGCAAGGCGGTGTGAGAATGGCGGAAAGCGTTCCGTTTTTGTAAAGACAGAAAAGCAAGGCGAGCAAGACGGGCAAACCGCAACCGCTGAATGTGTCGGAGCTGAAAATACCGTCTTTCGAGCCGAGTACGAGCAATGCAATAAGAATCCAAAGGGTTACGTTGTTACCCTGAGTGCAACAATTCATAGAAAACCTCCTGTGTCGAGCCGCAGGGGATATGTACTTTGACGCTTAGCACCTGCGGTTTTTTCTTTCTATTACATCATATTCCGCGACAGGGCTTTTGGTGACTGACGGATTTTAGAAAAAAGGAAAAGAAAATCTTGCTTTTCCCGTTCATTTTGTTGCGAAAAATCTAAAAATAAGCTATAATTAGGATACGCCTGAGGAGAATACGCGTTTTGCGGTTCTACCGACGATAGGTGAATTTTTAATTTTTTTTCTACGGGTATCTCGGACGAGAACTCGATGGAGGTGTTTTATGAAAAAGGCTACTTTTTTCAATGCGAAAAACGTGGCGACGCTTGCGGTGTTGCTTGCGCTCGTTATCGTTTTGCAGACGTTCGGCGGATCGTTTAACGTCGGGGGCGTAACGCTCAACTTCACGTTGATTCCGTTGGTATTGGGCGCGATTTTGCTCGGTGCGAAAGCCGGTGCGCTGCTCGGTTTTATCAGCGGATTTATCGTCTTGTTACAGGTGATTACGGCAGGCGGCGGTTTGTATCAGATTATGTGGGCGAATAGTCCGATCGTCACCACTTTAACCTGTTTGGTAAAAACGACCGTTGCAGGGGCGGTAGGAGGTTGGCTGTTCGAAGCGTTGCGGAAGAAAAATCCGCTCGTTGCGATTTTCGTGGCGTCGGGGGCGGTGCCCGTGGTGAATACGGGGCTGTTTATCATCGGCTGTCTTTGTATGTGGAACACGATGACGCTTGCAGCCGCCGGCGAAAACGTGTTGAAATTCATTATCGTAGGGCTTGTCACGGTGAATTTTTTCGTGGAGCTTGCCGTCAATTTGGTGGTGTCGCCCGCTTTGCATACCGTGTATAAGGTCGTCGAAAAACGTTTTAGAAAGAATGGAAGATAAAAGGTAATACTATGGTTATTTGTATCGATATAGGCAATACCAATATCAAATATGCGATTTATAACGGGGACGAATTGAAAATTTCCTTTCGGGTCGCGACGGATTTTAAGAAAACCTCGGACGAGTACGGCGCGCAGTTGACGAGTATGTTGAACGCGCAGGGCTTGACCGTTGCGGATATCGAAGGCGGTATCGTGTCTTCCGTCGTTCCTACGCTCGATTATACGATCGATAAAATGTGTGCGTTGTATTTGAATATAGATCCGCTCCATATCGCCCCCGGTTTGAAATCGGGCTTGAATATTCGTTGCGACGACGCGCGCGAGGTCGGGGCGGACAGAATCGTGAATTGCGTTTCCGCAATCGTCGGTTACGGCGAAGGTACGCCGATGATCGTCGTGGATTTCGGTACGGCGACGACGTTTAATATCATCAGTGCGAACAACGAATTTATCGGCGGCGTCATCGCCCCGGGGATTAAAGGCTCGCTCGATTCGCTCGTGAACGGTACGGCGAAGCTGCCGAGGGTGGAGATCGAAGCCCCGAAAAGCATCATTGCGAAAAATACGGTCACGAATATGCAGGCAGGCATAGTGTTCGGTTTCGCGGGGCTTGTGGAATATATCGTGAAGCGCATTAAAAAGGAATTGGGCGCGACGAACGTTAAGACGATCGCAACGGGCGGTTTCAGCAACGTCATCGCGAAAGAAATCGAAAACATCGACGTCGTAGACAAATTGTTGACGTTGAAAGGTTTGAAATATTTGTACGACTTGAACACGTCGGAAAGTAAATAAGCGAAGAATGAGAAAAGGACGGCATTGCCGTCGGGGAGGTTAGTATGGCAAAGAAAGTCGGTGTGGCGATTTTGGGTTTAGGCGTCGTAGGCGGCGGAACGTACCGAACGCTCGCGGAGCATAAAGATTTTTACTTAAAGACGCAACAGGTTGAAATTACCGTGGAGAGCGTGCTCGATAAATCGGAGGCGCGTTTGAAGGAGCTCGGCATTCCCGAAGAATGTATCGCGAAGAGTATCGAAGAGGTATTGGCGAATCCTGGGGTAGATATCGTCGTGGAAACGATCGGCGGTATCGGGGTTGCGAAAGATTTCGTGACGGCTGCGCTCCGCGAGGGCAAAACGGTGGTAACGTCGAATAAGGAATTGATTTGTAAATTTTCGCACGAGTTGGAGCGTATCGCAAAACGCAACCATTGCGGCTTGTATTACGAAGCGAGCTGCGTCGGCGGCGTGCCGATTATTCGTACGTTGTTGGACGGCGTGCAGGCGAATAAAATTCAGAGTATGATGGGAATCGTAAACGGTACGACGAATTATATTTTGACGAAAATGGCCTACGAAGGCGCGGATTATGCCGACGTTTTGAAAGAGGCGCAGAAGCTCGGTTACGCCGAGGCGAACCCTACGTCGGATGTTGACGGGTTCGATTCCGCATACAAACTTTCCATTTTGTCTTCGATGGCGTTTCATACAAAAATTCCGTATACGAAAATTTTCAGGGAAGGCATCAGCGAAATTTCCGTACAAGACATCGCGTACGGCAAGGAATTGGGCTACACGTTGAAATTGCTTGCGATCGGTAAGAACAGCGATCGCGGCGTGGAAGTCCGCGTACATCCTACGTTTATTCCCGACGCACACCCTCTGGCAGGCGTCAACGATTCCTTTAACGCCGTGTATTTGACGGGCGACGCCGTGGACGACGTTATGCTGTACGGCAGAGGCGCAGGCGCATTGCCCACGGCGAGTGCGGTCGTAAGCGACGTGCTTTATGCGGCGACGCATACCGACGTGAAATATTCTACGTTCAAAAACAATGCGACGGCGGAAAACGACGTGAAGTTCATTTCGGATTTTTCCAGTGCTTACTATATCCGACTTTCCGTAGAAGACAAAGCCGGCGTGTTGGCGAAAATCAGCGGTATTTTCGCGAAATACGGCATTTCCATCGTAGAGCTTACGCAAAAGCCGAGGACGGAAGAGGAAACGAACGTGCCGTTGATTATCATAACGCATAAGACGACGGAAAACAGCGTGAAAAACGCCGTGGCGAAGGTAAATGCGACGGAATTCGGGAAAGTGGAATCCGTCATCAGAGTGGAACAGTAAATTACAAAGGAGGCGGAGCGCCTCCTTTTTTACAGAGGAGAAGATATGCGCGGACTTATTATCATCAATGCGTATCCTGCGTCGGAGAAGTTTTATCGACAGGCAAACCGAATGGCGGAAGAACTTCGTCGTTTAGACGTTTCGACGGACGTTTTGCGGAACGGCGAGGCGTATGCCATCGTTACCGAACAGGGCGAATCGGTATCTCGATTGGCGGAAAAATACGATTTTGTCTTGTATTTGGACAAGGACAAATATTTGGGTGAGCTATTGGAAAAAACGGGGCTTCGTTTATTCAATTCTGCAAGGTCGGTGGCGATTTGCGACGATAAAATGTTGACGTATCTCGCCTTGTGCGGTACGGGGCTGCGTTTGGCAAAGACGATTCCGTCGCCTCTCTGTTATACGAAAACCGCACGAGTCGACGAAGCATTTTTACAAAACGTCGCACGGGAGTTGGGTTTTCCGTTGGTCGTCAAAAAGAGCTACGGTTCCTTCGGGGCGGGGGTTCGACTCGTACACGGTATGCCCGAATTGATACAGGCGGCGCAAGAAAGTTTATACGAACCACATTTTTATCAAGAATATATACGTTCGTCGAAGGGGCGTGACGTCCGCGTGGCGGTCGTGGGCGGAAAGACGGTCGCCGCGATGGAACGCGTTGCCGCGGAAGGCGAGTTTCGTTCTAATATAGAGCTCGGCGGAACGGGGCGAAAAATAGATTTACCGCAGGACTACGCCGAAGCGGCGGAGCGTGCTGCGAAAGCTTTGGGACTGGAATATTGCGGCGTGGATTTGTTGGAGTCGTCGGATGGGCCGATATTGTGCGAAGTGAATTCCAATGCGTTTTTCGAAGGATTGGAACGCACGACGGGGATCAACGTTGCGGCGGCGTACGCAAAACGCATCGCGGAAGCGGTACTTGAAAAACGATAAGCCGATACGGACGTTTTTACGGAAAAACGGTACGATAAGACAGCCAAAAGGCACTCTCGACAGAGAGTGCCTTTTCAAATTGTTTTTTTATATGATCATTATTCGTCGTGTTTGCGTTTCTTTAAGCCTACGAACAACGCCGCCAACAAAGCGCCTCCCGTCCACGTGAAGGAAATGCTCGATTGACAGTTTGCCGCGAAAGCAAAGCCTGTGCCGCCGTTCTCGTCGGAATCGCCGCCGTTCGAATTCTCCGAGGAGTTATCGTCCGTAAGACTGCTGTCGGTCAATTTCGGCAGAGTTTCGATTTCGTATGCAGGGCAATTTTCACAGAAACGTTGTCTGTAACCTTCCGATTCGGAGGTGGGTTTTTCCACGGTGAACCATTTCCCGAAGACGTGTTCGCAAGAAGAACCGTCGTTCGTGACGCTGCTGTCGATAGCGGAACTCGAATCTACTACGGAGCTGCTCGACGAATCGATGGTGCTTGAAGAATCGGAGTTATTCGAAGAATCGACGTCGCCCGTATTGCCGTTGTTTTCGACGTTCGAGGAAGGGGTGCTCATATTTTTCGGTACGCTTTTCCCGAAAAGTAACCAAGCGTATTCGGGGTAGTCGATAAATACGTTTCTTGTGCCGGTGATGGCTTGCACGGCGTCGTTTCTGCCCATTTCCCAAGTATCGACGGGGTCTTCTTCCATCCATTGCAACAGAATCGTGAGGTTTTCCATAACGCCGCTTTGGCCCCACATTTTTCCCGTGTTACCCCAACGCACGTAGACGTACAGACAAATTCTCGCACAGTCGCCGCGCAGGTTTTGTCCCTCGCCGTTCGGGTCGTAGTAACCGGTTGAACTCTGTCCGTAGGCGGTGTTGCCGCGGGAAGAGTTTTCTTTTTCGTAGGTAGGACGAAGCATCATAATGTCGTTTTCGTCTTGTCCGTCCAATCCTTTGCTGTTCGGCCACGTGTGTTCTCTGTTCCAACCGCTGCCCCAGCTACCGTTGAGTTTAGTACCCGAATAAAAGGAAGATATGTAGGAGCTGTTTCCGTTTACGCAATCGGTATAGCGGTAGAGCTCTTTTGTTTCGCCGTAACTTGTCGTTTTGGAATGCTTTGAGGTCATCAACGTTTGCAAGGACTTGTACAGATCGCTGCTCGGTGCGTTGCTTTGCGTAGAGCCGCCTTTTTTTTGCGAAAGCGTTTCGTAGACGTAGCTACCCGTATAGAAGGATTGGGCATAGGTGGAGAGGAAAGTGCAATCTTCGTCGCGCGCGCCCCAATTGGCGATATAACTTCCGTTTTTGACGTATTTGACGTCGGACGCCTTTTTATATCCGGTGGGCGTACCCAACAGAATATTGGTGGCTGCCGCGGCGGTGACGGGTTCGGTCGTCGTTGCGGAGGAAACCGCTACGGCGGAAGTGCCGACGGAGAATAGTAAAGCCGCAATTAAACAAAGTTTCGTAAATTTTTTCATAATAACCTTCTTTTGCATATTGATACGAGTATAGTATAGCACGAAAACAAAACTTTGTCAAACGGATTATAAAGAAAAATGCGTGCTCGAAAAGGAGTACGCATTTTTGTTTATCGATTATTGCTCGTCGTGCGGTTTGCGGTTGTGCTTGGCGGACGTTTTTTCCTTTACGGCAACGATAATCGGTTTGATATAGCTTATCGTCACGCAGAACAGTACCAGACAGGCATAATGTACGATATAGACGAGCCTGCCGTGATTTTCGTTCAGGAAAGGCAGCCCGCTTTGCGGCGGAGAGGCTACGTACATGAAGTTGACGTTGCTCTTTCCGTCGTAAAGGATACTGTTGATATAGGTTGCGAAAAAGAATAAAGCCAAAAGGAATTTCAAGCAACTGAAATAGTCTTTCGCAGTCAAATTCCATTCTTTGCTCGTCCCGAGATGCAGGGCGAATGCCGTAATTGCGGCGTGATACAAGAAATATTGTGCCGTAATTACCCACGTGCCGTTGAGGGAAGAATTGGTTGCGAGCAGGATTGCGGCGATACCGCCGAACAGACAACTCGGAAACATGAAACTGAGAAAAAAGCGTTTTACTTTTTCGTTTTTGGTCAGATTCACGATTAGGATAAAGATAATCTGTACAGAGCAAAGATGAAACGGCAGATCTGTTTTCGGTAAAATGCCGCCGTAGTTTTCTTCGTTTTGAAGAATATAGTAAAATATTTTTACGAGCTCCGAACAAATGCCGACGTAGAGTAGACTTTTGCAGACCGTTGCAAAAGGGAGTTTCTTGGACAGCCGAAACAGCAGAACGACGACTGCGACGGAAAATGCGATTAAAATCAAGTGTTTTGTGCCGAAAAGCGTATGCATGGTCGATATAAATTCCTTTGTAAAAAATAACGGAAAAATTATAACATATCCGTGCGCGAAAAGGCAAGCGTTCGGCGTAAAAAAATCAGTCGGTTTGCTTTTTTTGCATTTTTTTCCAATTAAAGAATCCGTACATATCGTTGACGAAAAACACGACGAAACAGATAATCACGGAAATATAGGACAAATCGGACAGGGCGGCAAGTACCCATAAAACGATTAAAACCAAGTCGTTCAGGGCGTAAGCCAAGGCATAGTAGGGGCTACGCTTTGCGGTGAAGCAGACGGCGAGAAAGCTCGTCGTGACGGAAACAGTGCTCGGCAGTAAATTTGCCGTGTGAAAAAATTTCAGAATGAAATAGAAAATCACGGTTACGACGAAAGAAAGGAAAAGAATACCTACGATTTCGTGTTTCGTGATATGATGTACGGCGACTTCTTTTTTGTTGCCTTTATAGGGGTGTTTCAGCCAAGAAATCAGCGCGACGAACGCCATGGGCGCGCTCATGCAAAGATATGTGATCATTTCTCCGTAATAAGCGCAGGAAAAGGAAATCGCGCCGTAAAAGACGCTGAAAACAATCATGAGAATTTGTCCGAACGGATTGCCTTTTGCGTTGAGGATTAAGGACGTTACGCCGATAAGGGAGGCGAAAAGCGTCGCATAGTTCGTTTGCCGAAACAGGCAGAACGATCCGACAAGCAGGACGGCGGAAACGCACCATAAGATACGTTCGGTTTTGGTGAAGTAATTGATAAATTTTTTTATCTTGTTCATAAAGACCTCAAAAAAAACATTCGCCCCGTACGTCTACTAAGACCTAAAGACGTACCAAACGAATGCATTGCATTTTTTCTACCCGGTGGCAGATTGTTTAATTATGGGCGTATTATAGCATATCTCGGAAACTCTGTCAATCGAAATTCGACGAAAAAAAACGATATTCTTTGCGGAATTTTGTAAAAATCGGCAAGAAAGGGTGTTTTTGTGCCGTCAAAAGGTTCTGCCGATACAGTCTTTGATAATTTCCGCAATTTCTTCCGGGGGCTCTTTACAATCCGTTTCCGCCCACTTGTAAACGACGGCAACGACGCCGCGCGTGAAATATTCCAAGACGTACGTTTTTTTCTTTTCCGGCACGTCGAACGGCGAAAGCGCGGGATAAAACACCGTATTGTACAGCGTTTGATAGGCGGAATGCGCATTAAAAAGGGAGGGTTTTTCCCGAATGATTTTCAAGTTGCGTTTATTTTTTTTGACGAATTGCAAATAAGGCAATAAGAATTCGTCCGTGATCAGGAAGGCTTCTTTCGGGGAGTCGAATCGAGGTTGTACTTTCGGAAAGGAGCGGGTAAAATCTTGATGCAACCGTTCGACGGTTTCTTCCAAAAGCTCGTAAATATTTTCGTAATGCAGATAAAAAGTAGAGCGGTTTACGCCCGCTTTTTGGCAAATTTCTTTGACCGTGATAAATTCCAAATCCTTCTTCTCCAACAGGAGAAGAAGGGCTTGGTTCATACACGCGGCAGTATTGAAATATTTACTTTCCGATTTGTTCATATCAGTTTCCTTCGGTGATTTCTTTTGCAAGTGCCAACACGTCGGAGCCGTATTTGCGTTTGCTCTTTTCCAAAATCGCTTTGTAGGCAAAATAATTGACGCTGACGACGATGATACCGAGAATGCCTACGCCGATACCGATAGCCATGAAAACCGCCGAGTTGTCGCCTATGACGCCCATGCTCAAAGACATTCCCGTGCCGAGAATTAAGCTCGACGCGATGCCGAGCGTATAGGCTAAAATATTTGCCGGGCGTTTTACCTTTGCGTCCAATCTTTTCAAAGCTTTCACCTTCGAGGTTTGTTTAGGGGCGTATTCGTTTGCGATTTGTTCTGCGTAAATTTTATCCGTGTTCATAGTTATAATTCTCCTGTTTCGTTTTTCGTTTTTTCAAGAACAAGTCTATTATATACGAAAAAAATAAAAAACGGAACAACACAAAGGGGAAAATGTGTCGATTTCAATATTTGTGCGGAATTCTTTCGAAAAACTCGGTTTTTAAGTTGCTTTTTTGAAAGGATTACATTATAATTATATAGGTTTTTTGTGAAACTGTAAATCAATTTGGTAGGTAAAATATGAAAACTGTTGAAAAAATGACGAAAGCGCAAGTGATTTCGTTTTGCTTGATGGCGTTTTGCTCCGGTATTATGATCGGGATCGGCGGAGCGTCGTTTTTATTGGCGTCTACGCTGTTCGGTAAGTGGGGGAAGCTTGTCGGGGCGGCGTTGTTCTCCCTCGGGATTTTTGCCATCGTGATGTATGAAATGCGTTTGTTTACGGGGCTTGTGTCCGATATCCCCGAAATGGGCGTAAAAAATCTTTGGAAATTGCCCGTGTGTTTCGTTTGCAATATGCTCGGGGTGATCGCTACGGCGACGTTGTTGAAAAATTCTTTTTTGGCGGAGAGCATCGTGCCGCAGGCGCAGAGTATGATGTCGGCAAAGTTGTCGGCGGAAAATTGGGCGTTGAAAGACTTGACGTCTTCGGCGTTGTGCGGTTTTTTGATTACGTTGTCTATCGGTTCCGTGAAATATGCGCCTCGTAAGGGGTTGTCTACGTCGGTGGGCGTTATGTTCCCGATTATTGCCTTTGCGTTTTGCGGATTCGACCATTCGGTGGCGAATACTTTGTATATTTATTTCTTGGGATTTTCCGGGAAAGCGGTGGTCTATTTATTGATCTGTATCGTCGGAAATATCCTCGGCGGCGTAATTTTGCCGTTGTTCTCGATTTTCCGCGCATGGGCAAACAAAACCGCCGATTCTCAAACGGAAAGCAAGGAATAATACGCATTTTTACGGAATAAATACGAAAACAATGTAATAATACGGAAAAATTTATCCGTCGGTAGGCGAGCGCTACGGACAAATGCGTCGGACAAAGGCAAGAGAAGTTATATAACTTCGAATTTACGTTCGCATAAAAATACGAATACGGGTTGCGAGTGCATTGTCGAATCGAGTGCAATGATTTTTGAGAAAAATTTCAAATAAATCTTGCGTTATTTTGAAAATTTAATATCTTTTTTCGGTCTGGCGTTACTTGGCGTCAGATTTTTTTTGAGCACTTTCGGGAAAATGCGACAAGGATTTTGATTTTTCTCTTGGCCGACGCTTTTTCAAGTGCTTAATTTTTTCAAAATATTGTTTTTGTGCGTTTCCGGAAGAACGCAGTAAAGAGTATGTCCTTTCGGGTAAAAATATTCATGACAGGCACACGTTAGAGCGTTTAATAAGAGGGTTTAATTTTTACAAAACGGGTTGAAAAGTTGTTCAAGCGTTCAAGTTGTTTTTGAGTAAGTGAGGCAATGGCGAGGACAATGACGATGATAACGACGGCGGCGACAACGATACATCGTTGTGACGTGTGATATAATAATACAACTAATTGAAAAATTGTTCAAATCCTCAAACGGCTTTTGATTCGGTGCGGCAATGGCGAGGATAATGGCGATGATAACGATGGTGGCTGTGACGCCCCATCGTTGTGAAGGGTGTTATAATAATACAATAAATTGAAGAATTGTTCAAACCCTCAAACGACTTTTGACTAAATACTGCAATGGCGATGACAAAATAGCGACAACAACAATGCCAACGATAACGACGATGCAATAGTTGTCAAGTATGTTATAAGGATAATACAGTTGAATAATTGCTCAAATATTCAAATATTTTCAAAAAAATGCGAAAAAATTCTTGACAATCACCGTTAAGAGTGTTATAATAACACCACAGTTGAATGGTTGTTCAAATATTCAATTCATTTTTGAGTAAGTGCTCCAATTTCGATAGCGATGATAACTTTGAGCAAGCGACTCAATTATGATGGCGATGATAACGACGGTGCAGTGAAGATGACAACGGCGATTATACAGACGTTGATGATACGCTCGTTGAAACACGTTATAATAATATCAACAGTTGAATATTTGTTCAAAAATTCAAGTTGTTTTCAACTAAGTGCATAGTTCGAATTCATAAAATAGTATTAATAGGAGAAAAAGTATGATTTGTAAAGAAGAACAGCATAACGCCGCGGCACAACGGGCGAAAGAACAGATTTTGGCGTTGTCGGACGTCGAGGAAATGGTTGTCGTATACAAAATGTTGGCGGACGCGACGCGTTTGCGTATCGTACTCGCGCTGATGCAAGGGGAGCTTTGCGTGTATCATATCGCCGAGGCTTGTAACGGTACGGTAAGTGCGATCAGTCATCAATTACGCGTTTTGCGCGACAACAGGGTTGTCAAAGCACGGCGGTGCGGGAAAACGGTGGAATATTCTTTGATTGACGAACACGTCAGTCAAATCGTAAAAATCGGAATAGAACATTTGCATTGCTTGGAGGATTGATATGAAAAAAACATTGCAATTAACAGGACTCGATTGCGCAGGGTGCGCGGCGGAGTTGGAGGAGGAGATTTCCGGATTGGACGGCGTCGTTTCCGCTTCCGTAGTGTTCGTCACGCAGAAATTAACTGTGGAATACGAAACGGAGGACGCGTTGGAGCGCGTGCTCGATACGGCGAATTCGTTTGAAGAGGTACGCGTCGTGGACGGAACGACGGAGGTACACGCCTTCGAAGAATGTCAATGCGGACATTGCCGTCACGACCACGAGCATGACCACGATCACGAAGGCTTGCATTGTCATGAAAATGCGAGTGAAAAGGAAATGCAAGGCTCGAATAACGAACGTAAAAAGGAATGGATTCGGATAGGGGCTTCGACGATTTTGCTTGTATTGTCATTGTTTTTACAACGTATCGACGGAAAAATCGGGGGACTGTTTTCCCTTGTCGCAGCGTTGGCTGCGTACGTCGTCGTCGGGTATCCCGTGCTTCGCATGACGGTGAAAAATATATCGAAAGGCAGAATTTTCGACGAGAATTTTCTTATGACGCTTGCTTCCGTCGGGGCAATGCTGATCGGGGAAACGAGCGAGGGCGTATTGGTTATGCTTCTTTATCAAATCGGGGAATCGTTGCAAGCGATAGCCGTCGGCTCGTCCAGACGTTCTGTTGCGGAGCTTATGGAATTGAAAAGCGAGTATGCGACGCTGATTGTCGACGGGGCGCAAAAGCGTGTGCGACCCGAAGCGTTGCGAATCGGCGACGTAGTCCTCGTGAAAAAAGGAGAACGAGTCCCCGTAGACGGAATTTTATTGAGCGAGGAATGCGTTTTGGATACGAAATCCTTGACGGGGGAATCGGAATTTAAGGTCGTAAAGCAAGGCGAGGAGATTTTGTCCGGGTGCATAAACGAAGGGGGCATGTATAAGATGAGCGTTGTACGTCCCTATCAAGACAGTGCCGTTTCGCGTATCTTAAACATGGTGGAAAATGCCGCTGCGGGGAAAGCGAAACCCGAAAAATTTATTACGAAATTTGCAAAATATTATACGCCGATCGTTTGTTGCTTGGCGTTGGCGGTTGCGATTTTCGCACCGCTTTTGTCCGGAGTGCTTGCCGGAGAGGGATTGTATTTTAAGAATTTTACGCGTTGGGTTCAGTCTGCGTTGACGTTTCTCGTAATTTCTTGTCCCTGCGCATTGGTTATTTCCGTTCCGCTTACCTATTTTTCGGGAATCGGCGCGTGTGCGAAAGTCGGTGCGTTGGTGAAAGGCGCGACGTATTTGGATGTGCTTGCCGGCGTAAAAATCGCGGCGTTCGATAAAACGGGGACGTTAACCGAAGGCAATTTCGAAATATGCTCGGTAAAGACGAAAGAAGACGCAGAGGCGTCGGAAATGCTTGCTCTGGCTGCTGCGGCGGAGCGTGCTTCCGCACACCCGATCGCAAGGGCGTTTTTACAAATCGATACGGATTATACGGCGGAAAACGTACGAGAACAGATCGGTCGAGGTTTGTCGGCTACGATAGAAAATCAAAGAATTTTGGTCGGGACGGCGACGTTGTTGCGTGAAAACGGGGTGGAGTCCGAGCAGGTCGTTTCGCCTTATACCGTCGTACACGTGGCGCAAGGAGCGCAATATCTCGGCTACGTAGAAATCGGCGACAGGTTGCGAGAGGAAGCGAAAGAAACGCTTGCCGACCTTCGCGCGCTCGGCGTCGAACGTACCGTAATGCTTACGGGCGACGGGACGGAACGTGCCAACGCCGTGGCGGACAGACTCGGTTTGGACGAAGTTCGCGCGGAATTGTTGCCAGACCAAAAATTGCAGGTTGCGGAAGAAATAAAAAAATGCGGTACGCTGTTATATGTAGGCGACGGTATCAACGACGCCCCCGTTATGTCGCTGTCGGATTGCTCCGTATCGATGGGGAAACTCGGCAGTGCGGCTGCGGTAGAGGCGTCGGACGTGGTTTTGATTTCCGACAATTTGTCGGCATTGCCCAAAGCCGTAAAACTCGCGCGGAAAACGCGTAAAATCGTATTACAGAACGTTTGGTTTTCCATTGCAATGAAAATAGTGTTTATGATTCTCGGGTTGTTCGGTATATTGCCTTTGTGGCTTGCCGTGTTTGCGGACGTAGGCGTTATGTTGTTGGCTGTCGGAAATTCGTTTAGAGTAAGAAAATAAAAGGAAAAAGGAGACAATATGAAAAAACAGAAATTGATCGTTGCGACGGGTAACGCGCATAAATTACGGGAGATATCGGAAATTTTTACGGAGTTCGAAGTCGTTTCTCAAAAGCAAGCGGGATTTAGCGAAGACGTGGAGGAAACGGGAACGACGTTTGCGGAGAACGCGTTGCTCAAAGCACGCGCGGCGGCGAAAGCGTTAAATTGCATGACGATGGCGGACGACAGCGGACTTTGCGTAGAGGCGTTGAACGGTGCGCCCGGCGTGTTCAGTGCGCGATACGGCGGAGAACACGGCAACGACGCCGCGAATCGTGCGTTGCTTTTGAAAAATCTTGCAGGCGAAAAGAATCGTCGCGCGTATTTTACGTGCGCGGTGGCGGTGGTCTATCCCGACGGTAGAGAAATTACCGCCGAGGGGCGTACGTACGGCAGAATATTGACCGAGGAGATCGGGGACGGCGGTTTCGGATACGATTGCGTTTTTGAAAGCGAGGATTTGCATAAATCGTTCGGGCTTGCTACGGCAGAGGAGAAAAATTCCGTTTCTCACCGTTTTCGCGCGTTACAGGCGTTGCGAGAAAAGTGGGGAAAGGCATGAAAACGTTGCTCGTCGTTTCCGATACGCACGGCAGTACGAAGGGATTGGATACATTGTTTCCGTTGGTTGCGGAAAACGATTATTTAATACACCTCGGCGACGGCTGGAACGACGTGCGTCGAGCGCGAGCGGAGTATCCGGAAAAGGTTTATCAATGCGCAGGGAATTGCGATTTGTTTTGCCCGTTGCCTACGGAAGCGATTTTGGAAGTCGAACGAGTCAGAATTTTATATTGTCACGGACATGCCTACGGCGTGAAATCGGGATTGGAGCGTTTGGCGCAAGCCGCGAAGCGCAAGGGGTGCGATGTGGTTTTTTACGGGCATACGCACGAAGCGCGGATAGACGAGGTTGACGGCGTAACGTTGATCAATCCCGGTTCTTTTCGATTCCCTGCCGGGAAGGGCGGCGGTTATGCGTATGTGGTCGTCAACGGCAAAAAGACAACGCCCGTACTTGTAGG